>JAAZFZ010000322.1 GCA_012511485.1 Clostridiales bacterium
ACATTAAACGGAGCAGTGTATTGGTCTTTTTGTTCCGGAGGCTCATTATCAATTAAAAATGCATATGATAATGCCGGTTTGCGGGTCCTTTTTCCGATTGTTTTCGTTGCTGTCAGTGCTTTTGTGCTGTTTAGTTGCTTCAGAAGCAGCATAAATGGCAGCGAGGAATATGAAAATAATGATTATGAAGGAAAAGTATCTTCTATAGCAAACAAGGTTGTTCCATATGTGAGCGTAATCAGCTTCGTAATTAAATTAATCGCTTCTGCTGTAGCTGCGCTTTTCATAATAACATTTTTAAAGAAAGCACCGGATAATGCCTCTAGAATAGCATTAATTATTATTTTATTATTTGATTTGGTATTTTTGAGTGTTTCATTAATATCTTGTGTTAAATCCACTATCTGGATCATAAGAAGTAGAATAGGTCTTGATCCAAACGGCAAAGCGAAAAACCTTGAAGAGAATCTGGATAAAACCGATTCAATTGCAGGTAAAACATATACAGTATTTTTTTTGCTGGTTTGGTTTGGATTTTTGATTTTTTTTGACTTTATCGCAATTAGAGAAGACTCTCCGGGTGCGTTATTCTCTTCATTAATATTTTGGGTGGCGGGTATTTTTGTAGCGAAAAGAAAATTAAAAAAGCAATAGAAATAGCGGCTTTCGATTCACCATCTGACAATCGAAAGCCGCTTTTATGTGTGCTTGGCGGTAGGAAGCGTTTGCCAAAGGCAAGGGTGTCAGCTCCATTCATTATTTTATATTATCTCCAGCCCGTCTGCATCGGGCAGCACGGGGAAGGTTCCGCAGGCCCTGGACGTTGATGTCGGCGAGAGTCATTATGTATCCCGCTGCTCAGCCCGTCAAACATAGCCCACACTCATTATGATTATTTATTTATCAAACGGGTATTTAACGCCTATTATTTTCCTGATTTCGTCCATCTGCTGAGTTATAAACATCGAATGTGAAAGCGGCACGGTGTCACTCTGAGTTTTGCCTGCAAGAATGCAGTTGTCAACCTCAATTATCTGCTCCTCAAAGCCGTTGCCAAGGTAAGGAGCGGCGATTTTTTTCGTTTCGCCGTTAATGTGCAGCTCGATTTCTTCGGGAGCATAAAAGTGCCCCACATAAGCATAGCCCTTTGTGCCAAAAATATAGCCCTCATTCGGTTTTCTGAGCAACATTCCGCTTGAAAGGTCGGCAATTGCACCGTTTTCGTATTTAAGCAGTATGCAGCAGTGGACATCAACCTTTGTCCCGTCAACATTTGCCGCCGCAGTGATGCTTTGAACCTTGCTGTCTATATACCATGAGGCAAAGTTCAAGCCATATACACCCACATCAAGTAATGAGCCTCCGCCGTATTCGGGCTTAAATGCATGGTGGTTCGGTTCGTCAGACATATCATAACAAAAACTGCCCTGAACACCCATTATTTCTCCCAGAATACCCGACCGCACAATTTCAATGAGCTTAATCGTGCCCGGCACAAGCCTTGCCCACATGGCCTCCATTAAAAAAGCATTGTTCTTCACTGAAGCGTCAATCATCCGCCTTAGCTCTGACTGATTAACGGTTATCGGTTTTTCACACAAAACTCCTTTGCCCGAATTCAAAAAAAGGATAGAGCAGTCCGCATGAAGACCATGAGGAACGGCAATATATGCAGCGTCGATTATATCGGATTGTGCCATTGCCTCATAGCTCGAAAACCTGTGCTCTATGCCAAATTCATCGCCAAAGCTCTCAGCCGTTTCCTTTGACCTTGAGGCAACGGCACAAAGCCTTGCCCCCTCAACATTCTTTATAGCATTTGCAAATCTGTGCGCTATCGTGCCCGTGCCGACTATACCCCACCTGATTGAGTTCATGTTGTCTCCTCCGTCTATTGTTTCATTTATAATATCATGTCAGGAAATTTTTAGCAACCAATAAGAGAGAGTTTATATCCGAAAATTTAAAAGCAGGGCAGAAAATATCGGATGACAAGGAATTATTTATGTTGATTTCGGCATCATATTATTTTAGGATATATCAGTCAGGGATAAATAATTTTAACAAGGAGTGTGATTCAATGAATTCCCAGCCTGACCCTCGAAGTACAAGCACAATAATATACATGTAGGGCAGGACTGATTCAATTATCCTGCTCTGCGTGGATAATTGAAAGGACTGAAATCATGACCAAGATTTTTATCACTGAAAACGGTTTTGTAAAACAAATCGAAAAAGCCCAGCCCGGGTGCTGGATAGCACTGACAAACCCTTCGGAGGAAGAAACCTATAACATTTCCAGCCTGTTCGATGTCGACCATGACAGCCTGCGGGCAGCACTAGACGAGGAGGAACGCTCCAGAATCGAGTTTGAAGATGACTACACAATGATTCTTGCGAATATTCCCACTATTGAAGAGAATACACAAGAGCAGATGTATTATACTATCCCGATGTCCATAATAATGGCAAAAGATGTAATGATAACCGTATGCCTGGAGGATACTCCGATTCTCAAATCATTTATGAACGGCAACATTCGCAATTTCTATACACACATGAAAACAAGGTTTGTGCTTCAGCTATTATACAGAAACTCCCTGCTTTTTTTGCAGTACCTTCGCGACATAGACAAAATGAGTGAAAAGGTTGAAAGAAAGCTCCAGAGCTCAACAAAGAATCATGAGCTCATCGAGTTGCTCAAGCTTGAGAAGAGCCTTGTTTATTTCACAACGGCACTGCGCTCAAATGAGGTGGTTCTCGAAAAGCTGCTTAAAAATGAGGGTATAAAAAAGTATCCTGAGGATGAGGATTTGCTTGAGGATGTTATAGTCGAAAACAAGCAGGCAATTGAAATGGCAAATATATATAGCGGAATCCTCAGCGGGATGATGGATGCCTTCGCCTCGGTTATTTCCAACAATCTTAATATTGTCATGAAAGTTTTGGCGGTTGTCACGGTTGTTTTGTCAATCCCCACAATGGTATTCAGCGCATACGGAATGAATCTTGATTCACAGGGTATGCCGTTCGCAAACAGCCCTTACGGCTTTTTGATTGTAATTTCAATCTCACTTGTTATGAGTCTAATTGCATCAATCATATTAATAAAAAAGAGAATGTTTTAATCTATACACAAATTATGTTAAGGGGTTGCCTCAAACATAAAAGAAATATTATGATGGCAAATTATTTCTTTTCGCAACGCCCCAAAC
>JAAZFZ010000323.1 GCA_012511485.1 Clostridiales bacterium
ATATTGAAGACACTGATAGATAATAATATGTTATGTAAAATATTTACAAAAGTCAATAGTCTTATACAGCTTTTTTTATTTTTTTGGTAAATCTGCGCTTAATTTCCTGCAAATAAAATTAAATCTACTTGACAATACTAGAAAAAGGGCATAGAATATGAAATTGATTTTCAATTTCAATTTGATGCTGGGGGTGAGAGCATGGTTTACAATACAAGGCAGCGTGAATTGATTTTTGAGCTGTTAATGGAGAACTGCGACAAGCACATGACTGCTGACGATGTTGCAAACAGTTTGCTATATAAAGGCAACGCAGTCGGCAAATCAACGGTCTACCGTTATCTGGATAAGCTTGTTGAGAGTGGGGAAGTCCGAAAATATATTATTGAAGAGGGCAAAAGCGCCTGTTACCAGTATGTGGGCCGCTCCGAGAGGTGCAGCAACCATTACCATTTCAAGTGTTCCGGCTGCGGAGAGCTGCTGCATATCGATTGTGAGTACCTTGACAGGGTCGGTGAGCATGTTTTCGAGCAACACGGGTTCAGGCTCAGCAACGAAAAAACCGTTCTTTACGGCACCTGCCTCAACTGCAGAAAAATCGAAAAGCCCAGAGGTTGATTATGAATAAAAAAGTCTTATCTCTTTTGCTAGTATTAATTCTTCCGACAGTTATTCTTACCGGCTGCAAGGCGGGCGTCAATTCGCAGCAAACCGAAACACAGACGCAGACAGAGACAGATAAAGCCTCCGATTCAAAACGGCTAAAAATAGTCTGCACTCTTTTCCCGCAATATGATTTTGTACGCTCAATTGTCGGGGATAGGGCGGATGTCACGCTTTTGTTGCCTCCCGGGGCTGACAGCCATTCCTACGAGCCGACTCCCGCCGATATGATAACGGTGGCATCAGCCGATTTGTTTGTTTATATAGGCGATGAAATGGAAAGCTGGGCCCACTCAATTATAAAAACAATCAAAGGCGGCGATGTGGCTATTCTAAATGTGTCACAGGCTCTCGGGCTAAAGCTTGAGGTTCATAAGCATGAGCATGACCAAGAGCAGCACGGGCATGGCGAAGAGGAAAGTGTTGACCCTCATATTTGGACAAATCCTGTTTTTGCCGCCCAAATGGTTGACATTATCAGCTCCTCGATATGCGGGCTCGATGAAGGGAATTCTATCTTTTTCAAAGATAATGCCGACAAATACCGCTATGAAATACTCAAGCTCAGCAACGAATTCAGGGATATTGTTTCAAAGGCTGAAATAAAGAAAATATATTTTGCGGATGAATTTGCATTGTCTGCCTTTGCAGAGGAATACGGCCTTGAGCATCTGGCTGCTTTTGATTCCTGCGGCGAAAATGCCGAAGCCAGCGCTTCAAAAATCGCTCAGATAATAGATGAGATTCATAAAAATAAAATTCCCGTCATATTTTACCCGGAGCTTACGGTTTCCAAAGAGGCAAAGCTTATTTCCTCCGAAACGGGTGCCCGTATGCTGCAGTTTCACTCCTGCCATAATATATCCTCGGCGGATTTCGCTGCGGGAGAAACCTATATATCACTCATGAAGGCAAATGCCGAAAACCTGAGCATTGCCCTTGGTCTTGCAAAATAGAGGATGATAATTCTATGAACAAACCCCTTTTGAGATTAAATAATGTATCAATGAGCTATGACAACCGTTTAGTTGTTAAAGATGTCAACTTTGAGTTGAACGAGGGAGACTATCTTTGTGCCGTAGGCGAAAACGGCTCAGGCAAAAGCACACTGATAAAAGGAATCCTCGGCCTTGAGCCTGTCAGGAGCGGAAGAATAGAGCTTTTAAACGGGCTGAAAAGAAATGAAATAGGCTACCTTCCCCAGCAAACTCAGGTTCAGCGCGATTTTCCTGCTTGTGTTTGTGAGATTGTTATTTCCGGCTGCCTCGGGCAGAGCGGCTTTTTTAAGCCCTTTTATTCAACTTCAGATAAAAGCAAGATGCTCGAAAGCCTGAGAATGCTCGGCATTGAGCATCTGAGAAAAAAATCCTACAGGGAGCTTTCGGGCGGTCAGCAGCAGAGAGTATTGCTTGCAAGGGCAGTGTGTTCGGCAAGAAGGCTGTTACTTCTCGACGAGCCTGTCACCGGGCTGGACCCGATTGTTTCAAATGAAATGTACGGTCTGATAAAAGAGCTCAACGAAAAACACGGGATGACGGTTATCATGGTTTCGCACGATATCAGATCAGCCCTTTGCAATGCAAACAAGATTCTGCACCTAGATGCGGGCGTTGAGTTTTTCGGCACCTGTTCAGCTTATCTCGGGAGCGATGCGGGCAGGCGTTTTTTTGGAGGCGGCGAAAATGTTTGAAATATTAAGTGGGCTTTTATCATATGATTTTATCCGCCGCTCCCTGCTTGTGGGCAGCCTTGTTTCCCTGTGTGCGGCTCTTTTGGGAGTTACGCTTGTTCTAAAAAGGTATTCAATGATTGGGGACGGTCTTTCCCATGTTGGCTTCGGTGCTCTGTGCATTTCACTGGCGATGAATGTTTCGCCTCTAACGGTTTCGGTGCCTATTGTTATCATTGCGGCATTTTTTCTGCTTAGAATCAGCGAAAACAGTAAAATTAAGGGCGATGCGGCAATAGCCCTCATTTCGAGCACCTCCATAGCACTCGGCGTTATAATTACCTCCCTGACAAACGGGCTCAATACCGATGTTTCCAGTTACCTGTTCGGCAGCGTTTTGGCAGTTGATAAAAACGATGTTTTTCTCAGCGTTGTCCTTTCCGTCACCGTAATAATAATCTATATCATATTTTATAATAAAATCTTTGCAGTCACCTTCGATGAAAGCTTTGCTAAGGCAACCGGCACAAAAACAGGCATTTTCAACACGCTTATTGCCCTTCTGACTGCTGTAATAATAGTTGTGGGCATGAGGATAATGGGTGCGCTCCTTGTTTCAAGCCTTATTATCTTCCCCGCACTGACCTCCATGCGTGTTTTCAAAAGCTTCAAAAGCGTTGTTATATCCTCCTCCGTCATTTCGCTCGTCTGCTTTTTTTTGGGGATTGCGGCATCCTTTATTATAGAAACTCCCGCGGGAGCAAGTGTTGTTATTGTCAATGCAGCTATGTTCCTGCTTTTCACCGCCGCAGGGCTGATATTAAAATCTGGCTTTAACAAGGCAAAATAATTACTTGATACTTCTTTGGCGCATTTCGATTTTTCGAGTGCGCCTTTATTTTTTTAAATCCTTGACAAAATAATAAAATGGGGATATTATTATATAAACTGTACCAAATGAGACAGATTGAGGTGAATTATGGGTGATTCTCAATTGGATGCAACATTGAAGCTGCTAAAGAATACAAGATTCTTCAGCGGCGTTGAGGATGAGCTGCTGCGGCAGGCATTTTTTTCGGGGGAGATAAAAGGCTATGAGCGGGGCGAAATTATATATGACGAAGAGAGGTATTCGAGGGCTCTTGGCATAATACTAAGCGGAAGTGCTCAGGTAAAAAAGGGTAGGGTAATTATGAGCCGGCTTGAAAAAGGAGATATTTTCGGAGCGGTAACGCTATATAATGAAAGTAAATTCTTTGTTACACAGATAACTGCGGCAGCAAGGAGTCGGGTGCTGTTCCTGAGCAAGAAATCCGTCAGCGGGCTTATGGGAAAGGACTCAAGAATTGCCGAGAATTTTATAGCCTACCTTTCGGAAAGAATATATTTTCTCAACGGCAGGATAGAGGCCTTTACTGCGGGCAGCGCAGGCGACAGGCTCAGGGAATACCTTCAAAAAAACGCCCGGGATGTTAACGGAAATAAAACATTCACGCCAAACAGTATTATTGAGCTGGCCAAAAAGCTTGACCTTGGGCGAGCGTCGCTTTACCGTGCAATTGATGAGCTTTGTGAAGGCGGCGAAATCGAAAAACAGGGGAAAACTTTTTATATAAAAAACTCAAACAAAACGGAGGAATAAGAATGAAGAAACTAACAGCTTTTTTGCTTTGCCTTGCGCTATGCATTTCTCTTGCTGCCTGTGCCGGAGGCAGTGATGCGGCAGAGTCCACAACCGGCGAGCAGACAACGGCAGCATACACTGCGGTTGATATCAATATTGCAACTCTCAAGGGACCCACAGGCATGGGCATGGCAAAGCTTATCAGTGAAAGCGGCAAAGGCAACGCTTCAAACAACTACAACTTTACTCTCGAATCAGACCCGACTCATATTGCCGCTCTGATTTCCAGCGGCTCGGTGGATATCGCCGCCTGCCCGCTGAACCTTGCTGCATCTCTTTATAAAAAGACAAACGGTAATGTTCAGATGCTCGCAATTAACACGCTGGGTGTGCTGTATATTGTCGAAAATGGCGAAACTATTAACAATATTGCTGATTTAAAGGGCAAAACAATTTATGCGACGGGTCAAAGTGCGACTCCCGAATACATTCTGAATCATATTCTCAAGGCAAACTCTTTGGAGCCGGGCAAGGATGTAACAATTGAATACCTCTCCGAGCACAGTGAGCTTACTGCAAGGGCTGTTTCGGGTGACGCGGCTGTATGTATGCTGCCCGAGCCTAATGTTACAACCGCACTGGCAAAGAATAATAGCCTAAGGGTCGCTCTTGACCTTACGCAGGAGTGGAATAAACTCAGCTCTGCAAAAGATGATGAGCTTGCACAGGGATGCATTATCGTAAACACTGACTTTGCAATGGAAAATTCGGCCGCTATCGCAAAATTCCTTGAGGAATACGAGGCAAGCGTTAATTATGTCAATTCTGATATTGACGGCGCTTCGGCACTTATTGCCGAGCAGGAAATCGTACCCTCTGCACAAATCGCAAAGGCGGCAATACCAAATTGCAATATTACCTTTATTACAGGCTCGCGTATGAAGTCAATAGCCCAGCAAAACCTCAGCGTTCTTTTTGACGCAAACCCAAAATCTGTCGGAGGGGCTTTGCCTGATGATAACTTCTACTTCTCAGAGTAATTCGAGGGCGGTAAAGGCTCTGCGAAAAACGGCTGTTATTCTTGTTTGGCTTCTGCTTTGGCAAATTATTGCAACAGCAGTCAACAAGGAAATTCTGATTGTCTCTCCCGTTGTGACGGCAAAAAGGCTTGTTGAGCTCGCTACTCAAGGCGAATTCTGGCTTTTGTCTCTCATGACTCTGATTAGAATAATTAAGGGTTACCTGATTGGAATCGTGGTCGGAACAGCTGCTGCGGTACTCACCGCAAACATAAAAATAGCCGACGAATTTTTAAAGCCGCTGTTAAGTGTAATAAGAGCTACTCCCGTGGCGTCCTTCATAATTCTCGCACTGGTGTGGATAAGGCGGGATAATGTGCCCCTTTTTGCAACCTCTCTCATTGTCATTCCGATAATCTGGGCAAATGTCACACAGGGCATATATTCCGCAGATAGGGATCTGCTCGAAATGGCAAAGGTTTTCGGATTTTCAAAAAGGAAAAAACTTTTTAAGATTTATGTGCCGTCAGTCATGCCGTTTTTCTTTGCCGGATGCTCGACTGCCATCGGGCTTGCATGGAAATCGGGAGTTGCGGCAGAGGTTTTGAGCCTTCCGTCGCTCTCAATCGGAAAAGAGCTGTATTATTCAAAGATTTACATTGAAACTGCCGACCTTTTTGCATGGACTGTTGTGGTTATTACACTGAGCATGATACTTGAAAAACTGCTCAAAAAAGTCCTCTCGGGAATAGGGGGCAGACAATGAGCATCTTGATTAAAAATCTTTCAAAAAGCTTCGGTACAAATATAGTTTTTAATAATTTTTCCACAGAGCTTCCCGATAAGGGAATAGTACACCTGCGGGGTGCTTCGGGGAGCGGCAAAACCACTCTGTTGAGAATATTGTCAGGCCTTGAACAGGCTGAAGGCGGCGGCATTTCGGGGCTTGAGAGCAAAAAAATTGCCTATGTTTTTCAGGAGGACAGGCTTCTCCACGAGCTTTCTGCTCTTGAAAATGTTTCAATTGTCAGCAACGAAGAGCAGGCACGCTTCTGGCTTGGCAGGCTGGGGCTTTCGCATGAGCTAAACAAAAAACCGCCGCAGCTCAGTGGAGGAATGTGCCGAAGGGTCGCCATTGCCAGGGCGCTTGCATATCGGGGAGATATTCTCCTGCTTGACGAGCCCTTTAACGGGCTTGACGCCGAGCTAAAAAAAATACTTTCTGAAATTCTCATGGAGGTTTCAACGAAAGCTCTTGTTGTTCTGGTGACTCATGAGCAAGGCGAAGCAGACATAGCCGAACAAACCATTTCGATTGACGGCTAACTCAATAAAAAAATGAGCGGTGCAGGTTTCTGCACCGCTCTGACTATTTTTGTTTAATCGGAGAAGCCCTTTGCTCCGTAGTATTTAATTAGCGCATCACTTATGAGCTTGCAAACAGTATATTTAAACGGGCCGAGCTTGTCAACCTTTTCAGGCTCCCTGACACCTATCTTGACGAGAATAGCATTCAGGCGTTTTTCGGCGTTCACATAGGCATCGTAGTCAACAATCGTGTTGTCGGTGACTGCAACTGCCTCATCTATTGCCTCCTGAAGCTCCTTAGCATCCTCAGGGCTGAGTGTTGTTTGGTCAACGGCCCGAGCCTGCGGGATGGTTCCTCTGACAAAGCCCCTCGCTTCACGGCCTGTATTGAACTGTGGGAACCTGTCGGGGCAGGAGTAAACATCCTTGATTGTATCATAGGCAATAAGCTCAACGGCGAGCTTCATTATCACATCATCCCTGCCTGTGCCCTCATGATGCTGATTGTAGAAATAGAAGGTGTGGTCGGGCAACAGCCCGGTTGAAGCGTCAACGGTTCTTTCGGGCGAGATATGGTTATGTGTCGGGTCATTGCAATGGATGTTCTGCTGAACATAGTCATCGGGTAGCGGAGTGTCATAGCCCAGGCTGTAGGCGCCCATTGAGGTTGATTCAAGATGAATTACTCCGTCGGCATTGCAGTCGCTCCAAGAAGGAGTGATTTTGTAAAGCGGAACTCCGTAGTCGACAATGTTAAAAACCTCTATGCCGTTATCAATCAGCCTGAGTATGTTTTCATCCGAATCAAGCTGAGACTGATAATAAAGGTCGGTCTGTCTTCGGACCTCGGCATGTTCCTCTCCTGAAAGAAGACTATCCCTGGTTGCTTCATATTGTCCGCTCGGAACTAACGCCCACATACAAGTGCAGTTGACCAGCAGTTTGTCCGTGAGTGTGCCTAATACCTTATCGAGTAAATCAAGCACTACCTGCTTAGGGAGAATCCTTAGCGCAACATTGATAAGATATCCCTGATACCCCTCAACAAGAGAGGGAATCAGCTCGCTGTAAAGCATTTCATCCGAGGTGCTCAGCTGCCCTGAATACACATCTCCGATAATTCTTGTGCCGTCAAGAGCGGGTATAATATAAACAACCTTGTTCAACATTTCATATACATCGGGGTGATACTCAAACAAGGAGTTTGCAATTGTTCCTCCGAGGCTTATCGGCATGAGGTTTACCTTTTCGTGCCCGGTCTCGGCAATTGCAAGTCTAATCATTTCATACAGTTCTTCTGCCGTGTCAAGGTTATTGCCGAATGAATTATAAGAAAAGAAATAGAGATGGTCTTCGCCGACAACATCGGTGTAAGCGTTAACCGGAATGGTTCTGTAAATAAAATCTTTCTCCTCAGGTGTGCAAAGGGCAACACTCTTGAGATACTTTTCTGCCACAATGTTGTTTACGGGGCGCCCGTCCAGCCCTGATTCGTTGAGAGCAAACACTTCTTCGATAACTTGAGCAGCCTTATCCGAAAGCCCGCAGTCCTCCTGCTTGAACAGGGACTGCGCAAGCGGCCATACCAGCTCCTTGACTATATTTTTTGTGTCCACCGAAACAGGCCAGCCATAGATTTTGTTTCCTTCATCGTCAAAGGCGGGGCTTCCGTCCTCATTTGCCAGAAAGGTATGTGATTGAAAGACTCCGGGGATAATAATTGTTGGGCAGTGGCTGCAGTTACCCCCACATTCGGTTAAAGCATTTTCTCCCTGCGTTTTTTCTAAATCACTGCCTGCCTTATTGAGAATGTCAAGAGCCTGCTTAGCAGAAGAAGCCACATTGAAAACAGAGTCTTTTCCACTTTCTGCGTTGGGTGCGATTTTAACCGACTGAACACTTCCTCCGGCACAGGCGGTTGCCGAAAAAACCAGTGCCGCCGTTAAAATGACGGCAATATACCTTTTAAATCGATTGATTATCAAATTAATACCCCCGTTAATAAATATATCAAAGCTGCCCTGTGCAGCCCTTATTCAGGTTAAGCTGCAGTTGAAAAAATGCCTCTGACAGGCCCATCTGAGAATCCGTTTGCGCCATAATACTTGAGCAGAGTCTTGCTGAGAATTTCACCGAGTGTTTCCCAAAGAGGGGAGAGGCTCTTCTTTTCTTCGGGTGCGGTTCTGACACCTATCTTTATTAGTATATTTGTCAGCCTTTCAAGCGCGGCATCAGCTTCCTTCTGGTTTGCTTCATGGCTGTTAATCTGCGCCAAGGCCTGGTCTATTGCCCCCTGAAGCTCTGCTGCATCCTCTGGGCTCAGGGTTGACATATCTATCATGAGAGCCTCTTTGAGCCTATAGCGGCGAAGCTCATTGTTGTTGCAGGAGCCGTTAAACTGCTTCCACTCATCGGGCTTTGAATGAACATCGACAAGCTCATCGTCAATGAGCAAATCCCTTGCAAGATTGAGCACGATTGTATTTCTGCCGACCTCATGGTGCTGGCCGCAGAAAATCCATGTATTATCCGGCAAAACGCTTGTTGATGTGTCCACACGCCCGTCGGGTGAAATGTAGCTGTAGGACGGGTCAGGAGCATAGGTTTTAGCCTGAACATAGCCGGCAGGCAGCCTTTCGCCGGGAGCAGCACCCGTTGTGCCCATTGTTGTTGAATCGACCGAAATTATCCCGTCGGAATTCTTGGTCAGGCTTGAACCCATAATAGAGAAGAACACATATTCAACATCACCGAAGGCAAGATTTGAACCGCCGATGTTGTTTATCTGGACTCCGCTTTCTATGCCGTCAGAAATATTGTCATCGAACCTCAGCTGAGCGAGATGATATTCATCCGTCTTGGCTTTGAGGACCTCATGATTGCCGTCGTTTAGATATCTTTGGGCAAGCGTGTCATATCTGTCAGAGGGAATCATCGCCCAGAACTGAGGGCAGTTAAGTATAAAGGTGTCGAGCACTCCCGAAATAGCCTGAGTCAGCGTATTTTGGAAAACCTCTTTCGGCATTATTCTGATAGCGGCATTGAGCAGATGGCCCAAAGCCCTATTCTTGTTTTCCTCTTCCATTACCAGAGGTATGTATTGGTTATATACAAAATTATCGTCAAGCCTGAAATTGCGCTCTATGAGGTCTGCTAT
This sequence comes from Clostridiales bacterium, assembly GCA_012511485.1. Classification (GTDB taxonomy): domain Bacteria; phylum Bacillota; class Clostridia; order Oscillospirales; family Acutalibacteraceae; genus JAAZFZ01. The sequence goes on from JAAZFZ010000323.1 coordinate 9,441, forward strand.
TAGGTCGCTGCCGTCAAGGGCGGCAACAACATTGACCACCTCGTTAATATCGCTCCAGCCGTATTTATCAATATATCCGGTGAAGACGGTGCCGCCGAGGCTTACATTGACAAGGTTTACCTTGTCATAGCCTGTTGTGCGCTTAACCATTTGAATGTATTCGTCGAGATTATCCACAGATTTCAGAATATTGCCCACAAGGTTGAAGGTGAAAAGGAAGCATTTATCCTCGCCTATAACATCTGTCAGGCTCTCAACGGGCAACATTCTGTAAAACCATTCTCTGTCCTTCTCTTCCATCTGAGAAATCGGATAGTCAAAAACCTTTGTCCTCAGGTCCTGAATATAGTTGCCTTCTATATCCGTCGCCTGATATTTGAATGTTTCGCACGCATATTCATAAACCGTATCGGTAAAGCCGTTATCCTTCTGCGTTATCAGCATTTTTGCAAGGGGAGCGGCAAGCATTTTAAAGGCATTTGACTTTGCTTCATCCGCACTGATAATAAACATGCTGCCGCCGAGTGCCTCCCCGTTTGAAGTGTAAACAGGGTAACCGTCCCCATCATAAACATATGTAGGAGACTGATTGATGCCGGGCACAGTAATTACGGGATAATAGTCCTTGTCTTTTGCCTCCTTTGACTCTTTTGCCTCTCCTGTCAGAGCGGCAGCAGCTTTTTTCATCTTTGATTCAGAAGCCAGCTGTTTTGTTTGGCTTGTACCGCTGCCTGATTCAACCTTGGGTACCTTTCCGCTTGCATGTACATTGCTCTTGTCTGATGCCACCGCACTCACAAAAACCGAGGCCACCATCACAACGGCAAGAGAAACCGAAATAAAGGTTTTAAGTTTTTTGCTCTTACACATATGCAATCTCCTTTTTTATTACTCACAGAGTATGTTTGCTTATTAAAAGTGTTTAATAAAACACCTTTTGTCTGAAGATAAGGCTCCTGAAACGGTTGCAGGAATTTCTCCAAAAACCTGCAAATATATGTGGAATAATATTCCACACGGCATATTATTAAGGCTATCATAAAACACAGAATATTTCAATACCAATCCAGCTTTTTTGTTGACCTTTTTATAAATTTCATCAATTTTTTTGCATTACAAGATATGCGCAAAAAAATTTTTCAGTAAAGCCTATGCGGATGAGCTTCCCCATTGAAGATGTTGAATGAAAAATAAAAAACCGAAAACCCTTGATTTACAAGGGCCTTCGGCTTTCTTTCTGGCGTCCTCGGCGGGATTCGAACCCACGGCCTTCCGCTTAGGAGGCGGACGCTCTATCCAGCTGAGCTACGAAGACGAATAATAACATATTTTTGCTGCAACTCTTAGCCATTTCGAGCTATAATCGCATACAATTTGAACGGCGTTTATTCTATCAAATAACCGCACAAATGTCAAGGTAATTTTGCCCCGAACCTTTATTTTTAGCAATTTATCCTTTACTTTGAGCATCATATTTAATATAATGTTTTAGATAATGTTAACGCAACAATGATTGGAGCAGAAATATGATACAGTTTGAAGAGCTTCGGCTGGATTTGCTTGAATACCGTGATAAGCTCAACGACCTGAGCGAGGCTTTGGGGCTCGACGCAATGAGAAAGGAAATCGCCTCTCTTGAGCAGCAGGCGGCAGCGGAGGATTTCTGGAATGACCTTGCCAATTCCCAAAAGGTGCTTCAGAGAACAAGCCAGCTCAAGGGGAAAATTGAAAGCTATGAGAAATTAAAGCTCTCTTTTGAAGATGCTCTTATGATGCTTGAGCTTTCGGACGAGGAGGGTGACCTTGAGCTTTTGCCCGAATGCAAGAATAATGTCGATACCGTGAAGGCGGGAATTGAAAACATGACTCTTAGCACTCTGCTCAAGGGTGAATATGACGGAAAAAATGCCATACTGACCTTTCACGCTGGTGCAGGCGGAACAGAGGCGCAGGACTGGGCTGAAATGCTTGTGCGTATGTATGAGCACTGGAGTGAGAAAAACGGCTTTAAGGCGACACTTGTGGACTTCCTTGACGGTGACGAGGCGGGGCTAAAATCCGCTGTGCTTCTCATAGAGGGTGAAAATGCCTATGGCTTCCTTAAAAGCGAAAACGGTGTTCACAGGCTTGTGCGTGTTTCACCATTCGACGCTTCGGGAAGGAGACATACATCCTTTGCCTCGATTGAGGTAATGCCCGAAATTGACGACACTATTGAGGTCAATATTAATCCTGACGATTTGAAGATAGATGTCTACCGTGCGAGCGGAGCAGGCGGCCAAAAGGTCAACAAGACCTCCTCCGCTGTCAGGATTACACATATTCCGGCGGGGATTGTGACATCCTGCCAGGTTGAGCGCAGCCAGCACCAGAACAGAGAGGTGGCGCTTCGTATGCTCAAATCCAGGCTTATTGAGATAAAAGAGAGGGAGCACCTTGACAAAATCGAGGATATTAAAGGCGACCAGAAGGAAATCGGCTGGGGTAGCCAGATTCGCTCCTATGTCTTCATGCCCTATACTCTTGTCAAGGACCACAGAACGGGCTATGAAATCGGCAATATTAATTCCGTTATGGACGGGGATATTGACGGCTTTATAAACGCTTATCTAAAAATGGAATCATTAAACAGCTTTTAAGAGTAAGCGAATAACGAAAAGGGGAAGGATGATAGACTTTGAGAATTATTGACATTTCAAATGACATGTTTACGGCTCCTGTCTATCCGGGGGATCCTGTGCCCTCATTTGAACTTATCAGCAGGATAGATGAACTTAAAGAATGTAATCTTTCCGCCTTTACGGCCTGTTGCCATTCGGGCACTCATGCGGACGCACCTCTGCACTTTATAAGCGAAGGCTGCCCCATAGACGAAGTGCCGCTCGAAAACTTCATCGGTCCTTGCACAGTCATAGAGGTGAATGAGGGTCCTATTACGGGCGAATGGGTTAATAACCATTTCCCGCGAAAATGTGAGCGCCTGCTTGTTAAGGGCAACGGAAAAGCATGGTTTATGGACAGTGCAGCAGAAGAAACGGCATATCTGGGTATAAAGCTCATTGGGATTGACGGATTCTCCGTCGGGTGCCACGGCGCACAGATAAAGCCGCATAAGGCTTTTTTGGGCAGGGGCATCTCAGTGCTTGAAGGGCTCAATCTCACTGCTGTCAAACCCGGCAATTATTTTCTTGTTGCACCGCCTCTCAAACTGGGAGGTCTTGAGGCCGCCCCTGTCAGAGCTGCTCTTGTTGACGATTATATTTTTTGGGGCGGAATAGCCAAGTAATTGGCTTTTCCTTGTTATTTTTGCGAAAAGATTGAAATTGTATTGTTGTGTATGTATAATGAAAGCGCAATTTTTAATTTTCGGGGTGAATAAATGAAACGGCTTTTCGACATTTGTTTGGGCCTGTTGTCTTTGATTATCTTTTCTCCTGTTCTGTTGATTGTTGCATTAATTGTGATTATTGACGACGGGTTTCCCATTGTATTCAAGCAGGAAAGAGTTGGCAAGGACAATAAATTGTTTAAAATACGAAAATTTCGCACTATGAAAAACGGAACCAGGAACACAGCGACCCATGACCTCACCGAGGCGCAGGAACAGATTACACGTAGCGGCAGATATCTCCGCAGGACAAGCATTGACGAGCTACCACAGCTTTTGAACATACTCGACGGAACCATGAGCTTTGTCGGCCCGCGTCCGCTTATTATCGACGAAAAGGAAATCAGGGAGCTGAGAATAAAAAATGCCATTTATTCTGTCAGGCCGGGCATAACCGGCTGGGCTCAGATAAACGGCAGGGATAATCTTTCAATTGAACAAAAAGTAGAGCTTGACAGAGAGTATATAGAAAAACAAAGCCTTCTGTTTGATATAAAAATACTTTTTAAAACTATTTTTGTCGTGTTTAAAAAGGAGAATATAACCGAAGGCGGGGAGGGCGAAGTAAATCCTAATTGAGTATATCCAGATACTCCTCCAGGCACTCGCTGCTTGCCTTCATTGCCTTTGCCGCCTCAACTCCGACATATCGCCAGTGCCACGGCTCGTAATTAATTTTTGTAATATTTTTCTTGTCCTTAGGATATCTTAAAATAAATCCATAATCTGCGGCATGCTCCTTGAGCCATTTGTATTCGGCGGTGTTTTCAAAGCTGACATCGAGGCTGCAAATATCCATAGCAAGACCTGCGTTGTGCTCACTTGTGCCCGGCGGCAGGATTGTTTCGGCGGCTAGCCGCGTTGCCTGGGCCCTGCTGTAGCCCATATTAATATACTTTGTGATTTTATTTTCAAAGTTATTTTTTTGCGTTGAAATTCTCCTTGAACCGGAAAGGGGAACAAGAGTAATCCCGTCCTCCTTAGCAGCATTGAACATCTGTGCATAGTGAGGGGCTACTCTAGCATCAAGCTTTGTGTCATATCCTGAGCCGGGAGCTGCAACGGATAGCTTCACGCTGTAATCCTCGGGCAGAATATAATATCTGTTGACAAGCAGAAGGTTCCATTTGCTTTGGTTAATATCAGCGAGTACAGGGTTAAACCCGGCATATGCATAGGCATAGCTATTGTCGGGCTGTGAAGAATTATTGTTGTTTTTATTTTTTGTGGTGGTTTCTCTTTTTTCGGTTGTTGTTTTGCTTTCTTCTGTTATTTGCTCGGTTGATTGTGGTTTAGCAGTCGGTGTCTTTTCGGAGGTGCTTGCTGCGGTTGACGAAGTGTTGTTATCGTCATCCCTTCTGCCATTAATTATAAAATAACCGCCGAATGCCCCTGCAATTATCAATATCAGCAATAAAGCAAGTGTAAATTTGATGCTTGAGTTTTTCATTAAACCAAACCTTTATCTATATATAATATTCTTATTTTAAGACGATTAATTTTTATTGTCAATATATTTTTAGAATGAGGAGAGAAAAGATGAAAGCGAGTCAAAGTGTTCCGAACTACCCCTCAAGGTTACGCGAATATTCAAATTTTGCTGTCAGAGGTGTCAAAAAAATCTGCAAAACATACGGTCCCAGAGAGCCGGGCAGCCAAGCAGAAGCTGATGCTCAAAAGGCTATGCTGCAGGAGCTTGAAAGCTGCTGCGAGGAAATCAAAACGGAGAAATTCCCCGTTCGTCCCAGAGCATTTATGGGCTGGGTTCCCGTCTGCGCAATGTCCCTGATAATTGCCTCGGTTCTCAACTATTTCGGGTATTATATTATTGCTCTTGCTTTGGTTATTTTCAGCCTTTTATTTGCCGTGACCGAGTTTCTTCTGTATAAACCTTACTTTGATATCTTTTATAGAAAGAAAACATCTCACAATGCAATTGCAGTAAGAAAGCCTTCGGGTGCGGTTAAAAGGAGAATTATTCTCTCCGGTCACAGTGACTCCGCATACGAATGGAATTACACCTATCTGGGCGGGCCGAGACTTGTTACTCTTGTAATTATTCTTAACTTTTTCTGTTTTATTATTGCACTTATCTGCATTATCGGCGGGCTTTCGGCCGGTCACCTTATGTCAAAATATACGCAGAGCGGTTTTTTAAATGTTGCAAGCTATGTTTTTCTTGCATGGATACCCATTCTTTTTAGCGGAATGTTCTTTAGCAACTATAAGAGAGTTGTTATGGGTGCAAACGATAATCTTACAGGGTGCTACACTGCAATGGCTGTTGCAAAGTTCCTCGGCGACAACGATATCAGGTTTGAGAACACCGAGGTTATGGTTATGCTCACTGGCAGCGAGGAGGCAGGTCTCAGAGGAGCTAAGGCATATGTAAAGGCTCACAAGCAGGAGCTTGAAGAGGTTGAAACTGCATTTATCGGCTTTGACACAATGAGGGATTATAATCATATCTCAATATATAGCACTGACATGACCGGCCTTGTTAAGAATGACCCTAAGGTTTGCGCGCTTCTGCGTGAAGGCGGAAAAAATGCAGGCTTTGACCTGCCGTTCAAAAGCGTGTTTTTTGGCGCTTCCGATGCTGCCGCCCTATCTCAGGCAGGCTTCAGAGCTGCAACTCTTGCCGCTATGGACCCTGCTCCTGCCAGATACTATCACACAAGACTTGACACTGAGGATAACCTTGACCCGAAAACTGTTGAGGCTTGCATCAATATTGCGCTCGAAACAGCCTTTATTTTTGATGAAAAAGGGTTAAGCAAATATTGATTTTTCACTTTCGCCTCAATGCAAAAATGGGGCGATTTTTTATGTTTTTTGCGCTGTTGCCGGCATCAAATTAGGTTGACATAATTTCCTAATTATGTTAGAATTTCAATGGTATTTGTTTAAAAACCTGCTCTATACGAAAGGGAGAATTGATTATGTTAAAAAGTAAAATAAAAGTTGTCGCCCTTTTATTGGTTTTATCATCTGTGCTCGCTCTCTCCGGTTGCTCTGATGATTTTGAAGTTAAGTGGGAGAACTTTTGGGAGAAAAGACAGGATACAACAACCACAGAAGGTGTTTCCGAAAGCCGTACCCCAATTCCCGTTGAGGCTACGGAAATTGTCAATTACTTTAACGGTCTTATTGCTAACGTAAAAACCATTAATCCCGGCTTCAAC
>JAAZFZ010000324.1 GCA_012511485.1 Clostridiales bacterium
AAGTGATTCAAGCCACCGCCTGCACGGGTACAGGCACCCCGGCTTTGCCGTTAGGAACGCTCAGAGGCTCTACGGCCCGCTATCCATGATGGCTGAAAACATTATCAAAAGGCATATGTGGCCACTGACTCCGACTCCTCCGAAATACAAGGAGGCTTTTATCGTTAGCTTTGTTGATAAGTATTGCACCGCACAGGAGATAATACTCACAAAAACTAAAAGAATGCCGGTCAGGCAGAAATAATAATGGAGTTATATATGAAGGAAGTTTCTATTTTCATTTTTTACTTTTTCTTTTACAGTGCCATCGGCTGGTTTCTTGAATCAATTTATTGCTCCATCCCTGCAAAGAAGTGGATTAACAGGGGCTTCCTTACCGGTCCTATGTGTCCAATATACGGCACGGGAGCACTCACTCTTGCTCTTTTGCTCGAGCCTATAAGTCATAAACTGATATATATTAATATATTCGGCAACAGGGTTTCTGTTACTCCCCTGCTGGTTTTCGTTGCAGGCATGGTTTTGAGCGATATTGTTGAATTCTACACAAGCCTGATTATGGAAAAGCTGTTTCACGCCCACTGGTGGGATTACTCAGGCAGGTTCCTGAATATTCAGGGCAGAATCTGTTTTTCACACACCCTTATTTGGGGTGGCGTCTCCCTTGCTTTTATTTATCTTGTTCATCCTGTAGTAGAATCTGCTGTTGCTAAAATACCGAATAATATTATTTATCTTATTCTGGCGGTAATCGCTGTAATATTTACTATCGACCTGATATATGCCGTGCGCAGTGCTATGGATATAAGGGCATTTATGGATAAATTCAGAAAGCTCAACAACCGTATTGTCAATGCCTCAAACTCTGTTTTGAAAAACCTTGAGAGCCATATCGAAATCCATGTTGAAGGAATTCATGAAGCTACTCTCAAAAATGTTGGAAGATTCAACCAATGGAGAGACGATTTGACAGTTCAGTTCAACGAACTCCTCACTAAGCTCAAACGGGAAAACCGCTTGCTCAGAGGCTTCCCAAACCTAAGCAGCACAGCAAAAAAGCAGCTCCAGTCAATTGAGGAGCTGCTTCAAGAGCTGAAAAAACGCTTGTTTGACGATGACAACAGGCAATAAAAATCACAGGGATAAATCCTTCAGCGCAGTTACGGCAGCAGCATATAAATCCTGCCTGCAGGTCTTTTGAAGGGTTAGAATATCGGCCTTATCCTTTCTTGATGCATACATTGCGGAGATTCCGAAGGTATGCATTTTTTCTGCCCCTTCCCCAAGAATTCCGCAAACGGCAATAACCCTGCAGCCATTTTTTGCTGCCCTTTTTGCAACACCAAACGGAACCTTGCCGCCCGTTGTCTGAAAGTCCATGCAGCCCTCGCCAGTTATAACTATATCCGTGTCCTTTAGCAATTCGTCAAAGCCTGCAGCGTCGAGCAGTAAATCTATGCCGGAGCAGAGTTTTCCCTTCAAAAAGGCCACAACACCTGCGCCAAGACCTCCGGCAGCACCAGCACCCCGTAATTTGCCCACATCAACGCCGAGGTCGGATTTTATCACCTTAGCCATGTTCCTCAGCCCGTCATCGAGAGTCATCACAGCAGTGCTGTCAGCCCCCTTCTGAGGGGCAAAAACATAAGCCGCACCCTCATTGCCGTAAAGAGGATTTTCGACATCGCAGGCGGCAGTAAAGGTAATATCCGGCATTTTTTCGGGAGCAATGATTCTTTTAACTCTTATCATAGGTTCGCCGACAGGCTCAAGCCTGCGCGACTCAGAATCGAGAAATCTGTAGCCGAGACTATCCGCCATACCCATGCCACAGTCATTTGTGGCGCTGCCGCCAAGCCCGAGCAATATGTTGCTTGCGCCTGTTTCCAGTGCATGCTTAATTAAGTCGCCAACCCCCAGAGTGGTTGTTAATAGCGGGTTTTTCTTTTCACCCACAAGCGGCAGGCCAGCACATGATGCCATTTCAATAACGGCGGTTTGCCCTGCGAGAAGATATTCTGCCTGCACAGGCTCTCCAAACGGCCCTCTAACGGTGGTTTTTATAAGCTCGCCGCCTTTAACCGCTTTCATAGCGCAAAGAAACCCCTCGCCGCCATCGGCGACGGGGAGCTTTTTTATTTTTGAGCCGGGCAAACAATCCTCAATCGCTCTTTCAATGATATCGCAAACCTCCTGCGATGACATTGTGCCTTTGAACGAATCCGGAGCAATCAAAAAGTTCGGCATGATTCTACCCTCTCAATCAGCTTTGTGAAAGGTTGCGCACATAACTCTTAAAGAATGAAACGCCCTGCCCGAGTGTACTGACTGGTACTTTTTCATTTGTTGCATGAGTGCAGAGCAGCAGAGATGTATTGACATGGAAGGGAGAGAAGCGATAAATATTATCGCAAATCGGCTCGTAGAAGCAGGCATCTGTTCCGCCCATGACAAGGTACGGGGCGACGATATTATCGGCATTATCGGCCATGCAAAGCTCCTCAATAATCTTGAATGCCCTTGAATCCGTAGGTGAAAACTTTGATGCCTCTTTTGATTTTAAAACCTTGATATTTATGTTTTTGTTTCTGACAACTTTTTTTATATGCCTTTCAATATCGGCGGTTGTCGTGCCTGGCATCTGCCTGAAGTTGACTGTAACGGCAGCAATCTGAGGCAAAACATTTGCCGCCGGGCTGCCCTGTGACATTGTGACCGCCGTGGTAGTCCTTATCATACATGCGGCGGGGGGTAATCTTTTCATAACTGCCTTAATAACGGGCTTTAGGAGCCAGATATTGCAGGCAATAATCCTCGCAGGATATGAAGCATTCCTACCTATGTTTGCAAAAAGCTGTGAAAGGAAGGGAAGTAGCTTTGATTTGAACTGATGGTTTTCCAAATCCTTAATAACATCAGCCAATTGACCGAGAGCTGTATGCTTTGGCGGCTGCGATGAATGGCCGCCCTTGCTGCTTATTGAAATTTCAAAGTCGGCATATCCCTTTTCCGCAATGCCGATGCCGGCAAGGTTTTTATTTATTATCCCTTTAATATTTACAGGAAGTATCGCACCGCCCTCATCGAGCACACTGTCCAGCCTTATTCCCCTGCTCTTGAGTGTATCCATAATTGACTTTGCACCCGAATGCTCTGAGGCAACAACCTCCTCGTCATGCCCGAAGCAAAGATAAACATCCCTTTCAGGCTCAAAGCCCTCATCAATAAGGGTTTCAACAGCCTCCATAACACAAATAAGGTGGTTTTTCATGTCAAGGGCGCCTCTGCCCCAGATAAATTCGCCGTCGTTTTCGCCGCCGAAGGCAGGATGCTCCCAGTCTTTTTCAGTTCCCGGTGCAACCGGCACAACATCCTGGTGTGAAAGCAGGGCAATCGGTTCTAGTGACGGATTTTTCCCTTTCCAGCGGTAGAGAAGGCTAGCTTTGGATATAACCTCTTTTGAAAGAGTTTTATGTATCAGCGGATATGTTTCCTCCAGATATTTATGAAACCGCTCAAACTGCGACCAGTCGACATTCTCCCATTCGGGGTAGGATACAGTCGGTATGCGTATGGCACCGCTCAGGTGTTCGGCAGCCTTCTTGGCATCCACCTTTTCTTTGCTGAATTTCGGTATATCTCTTTTCTTAGGGGTATAGAATATTGCCCTAATGAGGGTAATAATGATAAATGCACACAAAATGAAGAGAATAAAGAAAAGTATTTTTTCAGCCAGGCCCATGTTTAAAAGCCCTCCTTGAGTCTAAGTGTTTTTATCTGCTTGATGAATTGCTTTGAGGTTGCCGGTTTTGGCGCTTCGTTTTTTAAGCTCCGCTGCAATATCATCAGGAGTCACCTCTGCCTGTGCCATGAGCACCGTTAGGTGAAAAATAAGGTCACTAATTTCATATATAATTTCTTTTTTATCGGCGTTTTTGGCGGCAATTATTGTTTCAGCACACTCCTCACCGCATTTTTTCAGTATTTTGTCAATCCCCTGCTCAAAAAGATAGCAGGTATAAGAACCCTCCATGGGGTTTGCCTTGCGCTGCAATATTACATCATATAAGCAATTAAAAGCGTCTTGCATAAATCCCATCTCCGAATTATTTATATTGTTCTTCGGACCTCCAGATAACATTAAAGAAGCAGCTTGTGTGCCCAGTGTGGCATGCCGGCCCGCTCTGCTTTACTTTAATCAGCAGTGTATCATAGTCACAATCGGCAGTTATTTTGAGAACTTTCTGAACATGGCCGGAGGTTTCACCCTTATTCCAAAGCCTGTGACGGGAGCGGCTGTAAAACCATGTATAGCCTGTTTCAAGAGTTTTTTCCAGTGATTCTCTGTTCATGTATGCCATCATTAGAATCCTTCCGGTTCTATAATCCTTGATTATAGTAGGAATCAGATGGCTTTTTCTAAATAATCTTTCAACAACCCCATCCGAAATATTCAAAACTAAGTCCTCCCCTCAGATTCGCTTGCAACTGCTACTGCCTGAGATAGATTTAATGTACCACAGTAAATCGAACGACCGCAGATTGCTCCATACAAATCACATTTTTTAAGATTATTTATATCCTTCATGTCGGTTATGCCGCCGCTTGCAATAACATTGCAACTAACCGCCTTGTTGAGGGCTTGAAGCCTCTCAACATTAGGGCCGGAGAGCATACCGTCACGATTGATATCAGTGAAAATAATATACTCGACTCCGTAGCACTCCATTTCTTTGGCAAGCTCAATAAAATCGATTGAGCTTAGCTCAACCCATCCCCCCGCCGCCACTTTGGAGCCCTTTGCATCTATGCCGACGGCTATTTTTTCACCGAAGCTTTCCACTGCTGATTTTACAAGCAGAGGATTTTTTATAGCTGCAGAGCCGAGCACAATCCTTGAAATGCCATTGCTGAGATAGAATTCTATATCCTCCATGCTGCGTATGCCGCCGCCTAATTCAACCTTCAATCCGCTGTGCCTTGCAACATCCAGAAAAATGCCGCTGTTTACTCTACGCCCGCTTATTGCTCCATCAAGGTCAACCATATGAATCCATTGTGCGCCGGCTGCTTTGAAGGACTCTGCAGTTGACATATAATTCTCCGCAACCCGTTGTGCTGTGGACATATCGCCTTGGAACAAGCGTACACATTCACCGTTTTTTATATCTATTGCGGGCAGAATCACCATCAGAGAACCCCCTTGGCGGAAAGCAATCCCTCGCTGCTAATAGCTGTGGCAACATTTAAGGCATGGGCGGCTGCTTTAAAAACAGCCTCAATCTGATGATGTGCATTGCTGCCGTACAAAAGCTTTATGTGTAGTGTTATGCCTGCATTGAAAGCAAAGGCTCTGAAAAACTCCTCACAAAGGCAGGTGTCAAACTCGCCAACCTTCTCGGCATTGAAATCAGCATCAAAAACTAGGAATGACCTACCACTGATA
>JAAZFZ010000041.1 GCA_012511485.1 Clostridiales bacterium
GAGTTCACCTGGGCGATTCCCCAGAATCTGGCAGGTCTGGTGGCCTTTCTTATTCTTTCACGCAACCATAAGCATGAAAGGTTTCATAACTCTTTTATAACATATGTTTCCAAAGAGAACTTCGGCGGAGTTTCCCTTGGAATTTGTATTTTCATGAATCCCGACAAAAAAGATGATTGGCTGCATGACACAAGAATACATGAGTACGGCCATACTATTCAGTCGCTTTTCCTCGGCCCCTTATTTCTTCTTATCATCGGCCTCCCCTCTGCTATATGGTGCGGCTTGCCTGCTTTTCAGAAATACCGCAAGGAAAAAGATGTTTCCTACTATTGGCTCTATTGTGAAGGTTGGGCAAATCTTTGGGGCAGACGGTGGTCAAAGGAGGATTTTATTTCTGAAGAAATGATTAACAGGGGGCGTTTTGGCAAGCCTCTTGAGAAAATCAAGGCATAGTATTTTATTATTCATTTTGCCATCGGAGGTGTGGAATGGAAAACTATGACGCTTTTTCGGCAGGTGTCGAGCCGGGCGGCCTACGCAGCCGCAATGAAATAAAGCTATTAATCTGCTTTCTGTTAAGGTCACTTGATAAGCCATAAACTAAAAACCAGCTCAATATTGTCATGCAGGAGCACGGGCTTGCGAACTATTTTGAAGTTAACCAAGCTTTGGGCGAGCTTTTATTAAGCGGCAATATCACAACTGGATTTGGCGGTGATGATGAATCTCTCCATCTTGCGGAAAGGGTATCTTCCTCCGTTGAAATGCTTGAGGATGATTTGCCCAAAAGCGTTAAGGAAAAGGCCCTCAACTCTGCTGTAAATCTTTTGACGAGAGAACGAAGGGAAAGGGAAAACAACATTGAGGTTGAAGCCCTTGAGAACGGCTATAATGTTACCTTTACCCTTTCAGACAAGGGTGATTTGCTCATGCGCCTTACGATTTTTGCGGCTGATATCGAGCAGGTCAACACTATCCGAAAAGGCTTTCTCGATGACCCTGTCCGTCTATATTCGGGCATCATCGCAGCACTCACTGCCTAAAACCATTTATTAGGGCGGTAATGTTGATAATTAAATGAGGTGAATTTATGTCAAAGTATGCAATCGGTATTGACTTCGGCACATTATCTGCAAGGGCATTGCTCGTTAATGTTGTTACGGGCGAAGAGCTTGCATCGGCTGTTTTCAACTATCCGCATGGAGTTATGGATGAAAAACTCCCCTGTGGGAAGAAGCTCGGTCATGACTGGGCACTGCAACACCCGCAGGATTATCTTGATGCCCTCACTTCAACCATTCCCGAGGCTCTCTCTATCAGCGGTGTTGATGCGTCCGATGTCATCGGCGTTGGGATAGATTTCACATCCTGTACGGTTTTACCCACACTAAAGGATGGTACTCCGCTTTGCTTTCTTGAAGAGTTCAGGGAGGAGCCACATGCTTATGTCAAGCTTTGGAAGCACCATGCTGCACAAAGCTATGCAAACAGGCTAAACGAAATTGCTGCTAAACGAGGTGAGGAATGGCTTGACTACTACGGCGGCAAGATTTCATCTGAGTGGGAGATTCCGAAGCTTTGGCAGATTCTTGAGGAAGCACCGGAGGTATATGAAAAAACCGACCGTTTTGTTGAGGCGGCAGATTGGGTAGTTTGGCAGCTTTGTGGCAAAGAATCACGCAATTCCTGCTGCGCAGGTTATAAAGGGATTTGGAACAAAAGAAAAGGCTTTCCTCAAAAAGATTTTTTCAAGGCTCTTAATCCAAAACTTGAATATGTGATTGAGGATAAATTTTACAATAGAATCTCACCGCTGGGTGATAAGGCGGGTGAAATTACCCCTGAAATGGCCGCCAAGACAGGCCTCAAGGCAGGCACCGCCGTTGCTGTTGCAATTATTGACGCCCATGTGTTCGTGCCAGCCGTCGGTATAACTACACCCGGCAAAATGCTTGCTATTCTCGGCACTTCAACCTGCCATATGCTTTTAGGTGAGGAAGAAAAGAAGGTCAAGGGTATGTGCGGTGTTGTTGAGGACGGAATTCTGCCCGGACTTTTTGCTTATGAGGCCGGTCAATGCTGTGTCGGCGACCACTTCCAGTGGTTTATTGAAAACTGCCTGCCCAAAAGCTATTTTGAACAAGCGGCTTTAAAGGGTATGAATATACATAAATTCCTAAGAGAAAAGGTGCAGAATCAAAAAGCCGGAGAGAGCGGATTAATTGCCCTTGATTGGTGGAACGGAAATCGCTCGGTGCTTGTGGATGTGGATTTAACGGGTATGCTCATTGGTATGACCTTGCAGACAAAGCCTGAAGAGATATACAGAGCGCTCATAGAGGCAACTGCATACGGCACAAGGATTATTATTGAAACCTTCCGTGAATATGGGGTGTATGTAGACGGGTTCTATGCTGCCGGCGGGATTTCGCAGAAAGACCCGATGACAATGCAGATTTATGCCGATGTTATCAAAATGCCTGTCAAGGTAGCAGGCTCTGAGCAGGCGGGCGCACTCGGTGCCGCTATTTACGGTTCAGTTGCAGCGGGCAAAGCCAACGGCGGTTATGACGATTTATTTGAAGCTGCCGGAAGACTCGGGAAGGTCAAGGATAAGGTTTATTACCCGAATGAGGAAAACTCAAGGGTTTATGATAAGCTCTTTAATGAGTATAAAATCCTCCATGACTATTTCGGCCGAGGAGAGAATGATGTTATGAAGAGGCTAAAAAGCATCAAAAAGGAATTATCAGTCTAATTTAAGGAAGGTCATGTGCGTTATGCTTGAAGAATTAAAAAAATCGGTATGCCTGGCAAATAAACTACTTGTGCAATACGGCCTTGTTAAATTCACGTGGGGCAATGTTTCGGGAATCAACAGAAAAGAGGGTGTAATTGTTATTAAACCCTCCGGCATTTCGTATGACGAACTGACACCTGCGGATATGGTCATATTAAACCTTGACGGGAAAAAAATCGAGGGCAGATATAACCCTTCAATAGACGCACCTACCCATGTTGTGCTTTATAAAAGCTTCCCGAATATTGGCGGAATCGTGCACACACACTCACACTGGGCAACCGTCTGGGCGCAGGCGGCGAGAAGCATTCCCCCCTACGGAACAACCCATGCCGACTTTGCAAATGGTGAAATACCATGCACGAAACCGCTTTCAAAACCTCAAATAAGGTCAAATTATGAGGAATACACCGGCAAGATGATAGCGATGTGCTTTAACGAAACAAATGTGAGTACAAAAGATATTCCTGCTGTGCTAGTTCGCTCTCATGGTCCATTCACATGGGGGAATGACTGCATTGAAGCAGTTGAGAATTCCGTCATACTCGAGGAGGTTGCGAAGCTTGCATGGGAGACGGAAATTCTCGGTTGGAATCAGCCGATTGATTCCGCTTTACTTGAGAAGCATTACAGCCGCAAGCACGGTCGCAATTCATATTACGGGCAGAATTTATTATAATGTCACCCCGTCCTTGAGGATTGCTATTTCCCTGTATCCGTTGATTTCATTTTTGGTCTGCCCACCGTTTGCAATGGATAGTATCAGATTAAAAAGCTCGGCTGCAGCAGTTGCAAAGCTTTTCTCCTCAAGGATTTCGCCTGCATTGTAATCAATCCAATTCGCCTTCCTTCGGGCAAGCCCGGAGTTGGAGGCGATTTTTATTGTTGGCACAGGTGCGCCCAACGGCGTACCTCTACCTGTTGTGAAAAGAATTATCTGTGCGCCGCTTGCCGCCAGATTTGTGCATGAAACAATATCGTTTCCCGGACCTGTCAAAAGATTGAGGCCGCTTTCAATGCACTGCTCACCGTATTCCAAAACGTCTCTGACACTTGCGCTCCCGCCCTTTTGAATGCATCCGACAGACTTTTCCTCAAGTGTTGTTATCCCGCCCTCCTTATTGCCCGGCGAGGGGTTTTCATATACAACCTGACCGTGTCTGACAAAATATTCCTTAAAGTCGTTAATCATGCTGACAATGGCATTGAACACTCCCCTATCCTTTGCCCTGTTCATAAGAGCTGTTTCGGCGCCAAACATTTCGGGGACCTCTGTGAGAATTGCACTGCTACCAAAAGCGGTGAGCATATCCGTAAGCCTGCCGCAAAGCGGATTTGCGGTAATGCCGGAAAAAGCGTCAGAGCCCCCGCATTTAAAACCAATAACGAGCTTATCCACCGTCACTTCAGTCCTTTGCTGATGTGACGCAGAATCTGCCAGCTCCGATAGGATTTTCATTCCCTCCGATATTTCATCGCAGCAGCCCTGCAAAACTAGAGTTCTAGTATTGTTGCCGCAGTCTCCGAGCACGGGCAAAAAGCTCTCAAGGTTGTTGTTCTCACAGCCGAGGCTAAGCAGCAGCACACCGCAGGCATTCGGGTGCTTTGCAAGACCTGCAAGAATCCTCTGTGTATTCTTATGGTCTTCGCCGAGCTGGGAGCAGCCGTAAGGGTGAGTAAAGGCATAAAAGCCGTCACAGAGTGAGCCATAGGCTTCATTAGCTTTTTTGCACAATATTTCGGCTGTTTTGTTGGCACATCCGACTAGAGGTAAAATCCATATTTCGTTCCTTATGCCGATGCTGCCGTTCTCCCTGACATATCCTCTGAAGGTCGGCATTTTCCCTTTATATTCCGTCTCTTCGGCTGGTTGATGATTATATGTATATTCACCATGCTCCTCAATAGCTGATTTAAGGTTGTGTGAATGAACCCACTCCCCTTTTTTAATATCATTAAATGCATTTCCGATTGAAAAGCCGAAATTTATTACGCTTTCTCCCTTTGAAATGTCCTTCAAAGCTATTTTATGACCGAAAGGGATATCATCCTTTGCTGTGATATCTGCGAGCTTCTCGCCCTTATTAACCGGCTCAACGGCTAGGCTTACATTATCTTTTTCATGGATTTTCAATAATTTTTTCATATATTTTCCTCTTATTCTATTATTTGATTGACATAATGGTTCATAAGGCATTAGAATAAACTCATGCGCTATTCCTAACTATAACTGCGAGGAAATGCTTGAGAACGTCAATTTTGCAACGGCACTCAGCAGGAATGATTATACAACAAACTTTTCTTTCGGTCAAAAAGAAAATGAAAATATGGTACCGGAAAAGGAATTGCAAAGCTTATGACCTTTTTGTGGTGTTCGGGGGTTAACGGATGAGCTCGTGGCAAACAGCATTAGCAAATAAAATCAAAAAAGCGATAGGTGTTGAGGTCAGTTTCAAGGAAACAATAAGCCCAATGATAGGCTACAACTCCGCCAGCATTCTTTTCGGCGGATCAGGTTACATAATAAGCCTCTATTTTTTGGCCTTTCTGACAGAGGTGGAGGGGCTCAGCACTTCCCAGGCAAGCACTGTTATACTTATTGCTCAGCTTTGGGATGCAGTTACAGACCCTGCTATGGGTATCATTACCGACAGAACAAGGTCAAAGTACGGCAAGCACAGAAAATATTTTCTTGTCGGCATTGTCCCGATAGCCGTATCTTATTTTCTGCTGTGGTATTCTTTCGGCATCTCCTCAATGAGGAATCCTGTTTATACAATGATTTATTATATGTTTGCCTATATGCTTTTTAATACGGCGTTCACGATTGTTGCAGTGCCGCATACCGCAATGCTCCCGGAGCTTGCCCCTGAGTATTTTTTGAGAACTCAATACAAATCGGTTGAATACATAATGAATTCCGTCGGAATGATATCGTCATTCATGATTGTCTCATTTTCACTCGGCTTTGCGGATATGGAACTTATGACCTATCATATGCGTAATAAATTTATGGTTCTTGGGCTTATACTTTGCCTGTGGTTTGCGTTGCCCCTTATCTATACATTAAAAAGCACTTCGGAGCCGAGCTCCCTGAATATACCGGTTGAGAAGCTGAACATAAGAGAAATATTTGTTGAATATGCGCAGGTTATTAAAAACAAAGCCTTTCGCCGCTACTTTTTGATTAACCTGTTTTATATGATGTGCAGGGGCTTTTATTCAAACTCCAACATTTTTTTTATTCGATATATTGCAAAAAAGCCGGGGGCTTACAACATTATTTTAACCATAGCGGGCATTGCAGAGGCCTCAGGCTTCCCCCTGAACTATGCTCTTACCAAAAAATACGGAAAGCAAAAATGCGGCATACTTCTCGCTCCCTTAATGATTTCAGGCATATTATTGAATCTGTTTATTAATGACTCTCTCGTTGCCGCAGAGAACTATTTATTTGGATTTTTAAAGATTGATTTAGTTTATGTTGTGTTGATAGCCGCAACAGTTCTTTATTACTTCGGTTATTCCGGAGTCGGTTTTGTTGCCACGAATCTTCAGCCCGATGTTACGGATGTTGATGAGCTTATTACCGGCAGGCGCCGTGAAGGTGTTATCTCGGCCTTTAACTCATTTATTAAAAAAAGCATTAACGGGCTAATGACGGGATTTACCGGTTTTATTCTCAAGGGCTTTGGCTTTCAAACAGGCAAGGGAACCCTTCACCAGACATTAAAGGCGCAAAGGGGCTTAAAGCTGACATACATTGTGCTGCCAACCGTCTTTGCAACCCTCGCCTTTATTTCAATCTTCAGATACAGGATGACAAAGGGACAGCATGAAATGATAATGGAGGCTATTGCACAAAAGCGTAAAATTGGTTATGCTGACCTGAGCACAGAGCAGAAAAGTCAGATGGAGGATATAGCGGGGCAAAAGTTTGAAGATATGTGGATTGGCTCAGAAAGCCAATCATCTGCTATAATTGATTAAGGAGGAAACAATATGTCAGAGTCAAGATATGAATATGCAAAGCATCGTTATGCATCAATAGGTGTCGACACAGACGCTGCAATTAACGCCCTCTCCGAATTAAAAATTTCATTGCACTGCTGGCAGGGCGACGATGTCGGCGGATTTGAGAACTCGGGCTCACTCTCTGGCGGGATTGCGGCAACAGGCAATTATCCCGGCAAGGCAAGAAACGCCGTGGAATTAATGAATGACATTGACAAGGTGCTCTCCCTTGTCCCGGGCAAACATAAGCTCAATATCCATGCCATATATGCTATAACGGGCGGTGAAAAAGTCGCCAGAAATAAGCTTGAACCGAAGCATTTTGAAAAGTGGGTTGATTTTGCAAAACAAAGAGGGCTAGGGCTTGACATTAACCCAACCCTGTTTTCTCATCCCCTTGCGGCTGACAGCCTAACTCTTTCAAGCCCCGACGAAAAAGTTCGCCGCTTCTGGATTGAACACTGCAAGGCTATGCGTAGAGTCGGTGAATATTTCGGCAGGGAGCTTGGCATAACCTGCGTCAATAATATCTGGATACCTGACGGATACAAGGATTTGCCGGCAGACAGATTAGGCCCGCGCAGGCGGTTAAAGGATTCACTTGATGAAATTTTTGAGGAAAAGATAGATAAACAATACCTCGTTGATACAGTTGAATCAAAGCTCTTCGGCATCGGTCTGGAATCATATACAGTCGGCTCACATGAATTTTATATGAATTATGCTGCAAAGAACAAGCTTATCTGTCTGCTCGACAACGGGCATTTTCATGCCACTGAGCTTGTGTCGGATAAAATTCCGTCAATGCTCCTTTTCTCGGAGATAATTCCTCTGCATATAACCAGGGACGTTAGATGGGATAGTGACCATGCAGTGCTTTTTGATGATGAGATAAAGGAAATCGCAAAGGAGATTGTGCGCTGCAACGCACTTGACAGAGTTTATTTGGGGCTCGATTATTTTGACGCAAGCATAAACCGCATAGCCGCATGGGTTACAGGTATGCGAAATGTGCAGAAGGCTCTGCTTTATGCTCTGCTCATGCCCCATGCCCAACTAAAGCAATTGCAGGATAAGGGCGATTTTTCAAGGCTGCTAGTTGTGAGTGAGGAGCTGAAATTCTATCCTTTTGCCGATGTATGGGAAAGGTTTTGCAGTAAGCACAATGTCCCCTCAAGCAAGAAATGGTTTGATAGCGTTGTACAGTATGAAAAGGATGTCCTGCCAAAGAGGATAACCATTAAAAAATGCTGAAATATGAGAGAACTATGTAAGTATCGATATATATCCTAATTTCCTTATCCGCCAGCCATCTGCTGACAGCGCTCGGCAATGTAGGCATCAACGCGCATGTCGTTGCGAAATCCCCAAAAAATGTAGGCAGCGACCCCCGTGTCGTTGCGTAGCAATTAAACGAAAAAGGGCTGTATCTACTCCATTTGTGAGTATTAATACAGCCCATAATTTTTACTGTTTTTAATCCAGAATTCCCTCCGGCAGGTCTGCGAACATAAGGGGAGTTCTTTCAAAGGTTGATTCCAGTTTTATCTGCTTTTTCTCGTTGCTGCTGCGTTCAAAGGATGTCATAACCTCAAGAACATGGTAGGTCAAATCGCTGTTTGCCCTGTGCTTTCTGCCTGTCTGAATAGCCTTTGCCATATCTGCAAGACCGAGAGCACGGCTGTTTTCACTATAATTGAACTCAAGCTCGACAGGCTCACCCTCCTTGCTGCCCGGCCTGATTACCTTTATGCCGCTGCTTCCAAAGCCGTTGGGGTCAGGGACCAGTAAAGTACCCTCGGAGCCATAAATCTCAATGTACTCATACTCGCCGGGGTAAACATCAAAGGTTGTGGTTATTGTGCCTATTGCACCGTTTTCAAACTGCATTATGCCTGTAACATAAGTCGGAACCTCAACATCGATGACTGTTCCATGCTTTGGTTCGCTCGTTATTGTCCTTGTCGGGAAGGATATTTTGGTCATACCCGCAACTGAAGAAACAGGTCCTAAAAGATTGACAAGTGCGGTTATGTAATAAGGCCCCATATCCATCATAGGCCCGCCGCCGTGCTTATAATAGAATTCCGGGTCTGGATGCCATGTTTCATGCCCGTGGCAAATCATATGAGCTGCTGCGCCGACAGGTTGCCCAATGAAGCCCTCTTCAATGAGCTTGCGGCAGGTCTGAATGCCTGCGCCAAGAAATGTATCCGGCGCTCCACCGAGGTAAAGCCCTTTCTCTTTAGCAAGGTTCTTTAATATTGTGCCCTTCTCAAAGGTTGAGGCAAGGGGCTTTTCGGAGTAAACATGCTTGCCCGCTTCAAGTGCTGCTTTTGTGACCTCAAAATGCTCATAAGGTCTTGTAATGTTAAGAACAATGTCAACCTCGTCATCCGCAAAAAGCTCATACATATCATTATAGAGTTTGGGTATATTATACTTCTTAACAGCTCTTTCGGCCTTTTCTCTGACCAGGTCACAAACCCCGATTACTTCGATTTCTTTGAACATTCCGGTAATATTCTTGAGGTAGATTCCGCTGATGTCGCCGACTCCTACAAAACCAATTTTTACCTTACTCATCTTATGACCCTCCAACCTTAATACATTTTTGCGTTATTCATGTACTTCTCTGCCGTGAGACCGTTCTTCAAAGCATACTCTTTGCCTTGTGCTGCCCAGAGCATTCCTCTGCGCATTATAACCTGCGCTGAAGGTGAATTGTCAAAAACATCGTCATGGTGACCCAATGAGTTATAGAATACCCTGCCGATGCCCCAAAACTTAGTCCATACCACGGGCATATCGATAGGCTTATTTGATGCATGATAATAGCTAATCAAAGGGAAACGGGTTGTCGCAAGAACTTCGACCGAAGGGTCAATATGAAGATAATACTGCTCGCTGCAAACTTTGAAATCCTCGATACCTTCAATGATGGGGCTTGAACCACGCCTAACATTTACGGTGTAATCCACTCCGTCACCGCCCGGGTGGCTTACCCACTGGCCGCCTGTCATGAACTGCCATTCGGTGTCCTTGCGGAATGAGTCACACATACCGCCGTGACAACCGGCAAGGCCGACTCCCGAGCCGACAGCGACGGCAACATTCTTTGAGCATTCACTAATGAGCTCTCCCCCCGTCCAGCACGGAACAATCAAATCAAGTTCCTTGAGCTTTTCAAGGTCCTTCAGGCACTCCTGATTGTCATGAACATCGACTTTAAAGCCCTCATTTTCGAGAATATCCGCAAATCTCTTTGAAACAAGCTGCGGCTCATGTCCGTCCCATCCGCCCCAGAATATTAATGCTTTTTTCACTCTATCATCTCCTTGCTGTTTTTTTGAGTATTAATGCGTTTTTGCACAATGGTATGTTACCATTATTATCCAAATATGTAAATAACATTTATTAAATTACTAAAAAATAAATTAAATTTATAAAATACTTTTATTTCAATTTAAATGGTTGTATTTTTCTTATGGAAAAAGAAAAATAAGGCTCGGCGTGTTGAAGTCATCCTCCTTAACTTGCCGAGCCTTTTTTCTGTTGCAACCCTATTTAATTTGAGTGAGAATCTCCGCAAGAGGCTGGCGCTTTTTTTCTCTTATCGGCTTTGCGTCAGAATAGCCGACAGCAATAACAAGACGGATGCGCTTTGATTTAGGGATATCCAGGCACTCCTTTAGCCCTTTTTCGGTGAACCAGCCCAGAATACAGGTTGAAAGCCCCAGTTCACTTGCAGCAAAGCAGATGTGCGCACAGGCAATTCCGATATCGAGCTGTGTATAGTCATTGTCATTTATCCTTGCGCCGAGCCTTGAACTGATATTAGTTTTTTCCTCAACAACAACAATGAATGACGGGACTTTTTCGGCAAAAGCGTTTATGCCTGCAGTATGGACGCAGGTTCTAATCTGCTTTACCTTATCTTCATTTGACACTGCAAAAAAATGCCATGGTTGCCCATTGCAGGCTGAGGGGGCAAGCCTTGCCGTTTCAACGCATTTTGTGAGAAGTTCAGGTTCAACCATTTTGTCACTGAAACTCCTGCAGCTTTCTCTTGTTTTTGCAAGCTCAAAAAAATCCATATAAACATCCCCTTTACACAATTATTATATACCGAAAACCAACATATTTCCATAGTCATTTTGTATGAAATATCAGAAAAAAGGAACTGCCTTAATAAGGCAGCTCCCGCATATCAAGGCTATTATCTTACTTTCTTTTTTTTGTTGGCAGCTATTACTCCCCCTAGTGAAGCAAAGAATGCCATTATTAGCAGCATAAGCACAGTGTATAGCCCAAGGTCGCCCTTGTTTGCGATTAGAAGCACAATCACAACGGCTGCAGCTAAGGGAATTGCTGAGAATACTCCCGTTGTCAAACCGTTTTTTCTTGTAGGTCTTGCAGCAACAAAGCCCGAAACCAAAGCTGCAACTGCCGAAACTGCCATAGAGGCAGCTGGCAGAACCGCCTGAGGAAAATCCGCTTTTAAAAAAAATAACGAGAGCAAAGCTGTCAGCATAAAAAACACAATAATTCCGATAATTGAACCCCTAATAATTTTGAAAGAGATGCTTTTAATGCTTGACTCATCTCTGACGGCTCTGCCGGGTTTTCTCTTTGGCATAAAAATCCCCCCATATTCTGCCTTTCGGTTAATAATATGAGAGAAAAGTATTATATATTCTATATTTCTTTGGGCTTGCATACATCGACCCACGCCTTGAATTTTGAGTATTTCTCAAGCTCCTCAATACTCAGCTCAATCATACTGTTGCTGCTCCCGCAGGCAGGAAATACTGTCGCATAATCCTTGAGCGAATTATCAAGGTAGACATCCACTCCTTCTTTTATTGCGAAGGGGCAGACACCGCCAACTGCGTGACCAATATATTCAAGTGTCTCCTCGGGTGAAAGCATTCTAGCCTTAGTGTGAAACTGCTCTTTATACTTAGAATTATCTATTTTGGTGTTACCGGCAGTCACAATTAAAATACAGCCGTCACCGACTTTAAGGGAAATGCTTTTCGCAATTCTGCCGGACTCAACGCCAAGCACCTGCGCCGCCAGCTCAACTGTTG
Source organism: Clostridiales bacterium (assembly GCA_012511485.1). Classification (GTDB taxonomy): domain Bacteria; phylum Bacillota; class Clostridia; order Oscillospirales; family Acutalibacteraceae; genus JAAZFZ01. The sequence goes on from JAAZFZ010000041.1 coordinate 11,911, forward strand.
CGCTTGAGTTTTCTGTTTGAATAACCCTGCCTTCCATACCAAAGGCACGGAAATAAGCCTTAACTGTTTCTATAGACAATTTTAAACCTCCTGCAATCAAGAGCGGCAGGCTTGAACCCACCGCTACTCATCTGCTTATTATCAGTCCTCAAGAGAGTCTTTGTTCTTTTTGCTTTTTTTCTTATTGGACTTGCCTGCATTTTCTTCTATCCTCGCCGCCCTTTCGGCCTCTTCGGCCTCCTTAGCAGCCTTGCGCTCAGCTTCAATCTTTGCAGTCGCCGTATTATTTGAGCTTATTGACCAGCGTGAAAACTTAATCTTGCTGGAATCTGAACCTACACCTGTTTCGATGGTAATGGAATCCTCTTTAATGGTAACCACCTTGCCGATTATTCCGCCGATTGTGGTGACTTCGTCGCCAAGCTGAATATTATCACGGGTAGCCTGCTCTTCTTTTTGCCTTTTCTTCTGGGGCCTAATCAATGCAAAATACATAACACCTGCCATTGCGGCAATCAGAACAAACATTGAAAGCGGGCTCTGAGTTTTGCCTGTAGCGGCATTACTGGTAGCTAAAAGAGTAATAAAACTTGTCAAAATAAAAACCTCCGAACAATTAATTAACTAATTATAACCTTAGAACTGTTATTATGCAAGCAATTTTTATGAAAAGTGCCTGTCCTGTTTTAGCTTGCATTAATTATATTCTTGTATCCAGCAGGTCGACATAACTGTTTTTAAACGCTTCAAATTCGCCTTTATCAAGAGCATCACGAATTTTCTTCAAAAGGCTGTTGTAAAAATGCAGATTATGCATCACGCAAAGGCGCATAGCAAGCATTTCTTTTGCCTTGAATAGGTGGCGGATGTAAGCCCTGGAAAACTGCCTGCAGGTAGGGCAATCGCAGCCGATGTCAATGGGATTGATATCCTTCTCATATTTGGCATTATTCAGGTTTATTATTCCCTCCATGGTAAAAAGATGACCATGGCGGGCATTTCTGCTTGGCATGACACAGTCAAACAGGTCAACTCCCCTGCTGACACCCTCAATAATATTGCCGGGAGTTCCAACACCCATTAAATACCGCGGCTTATCCTGAGGTGCAAAGGGCTCAACAGCAGAAATAATCCTATACATATCTTCTTTCGTTTCACCAACGGCAAGACCTCCTATTGCATAACCATCAAGGTCAAGCTCTGCGATTTTTTGCATATTTTCGACTCTCAAATCATCATATATACTGCCCTGATTTATGCCGAAAAGGAGCTGGTTCGGGTTCAGGGTATCCTCTTGTGAATTGAGCCTTTCCCTCTCCGTCTTGCAGCGGACAAGCCAACGATATGTTCTCTCACAGGATTGCTTTGCATAATTATATTCGGAAGGATTCTCAACACATTCATCAAATGCCATGGCTATGGTGGAACCCAGATTTGATTGTATCTGCATACTCTCCTCCGGCCCCATAAATATCCTTCTGCCGTCGATATGAGATGCAAAATACACTCCTTCCTCATGGATTTTACGAAGTGAGGCAAGTGAAAAAACTTGAAACCCGCCGCTGTCTGTCAGAATAGGCTTGTCCCACCTTGTCATGCCATGGAGCCCGCCGAGCTCTTTTACAACCTTATCACCGGGGCGAAGGTGAAGGTGATAGGTGTTGCAGAGCATGACCTGGCAGTTCAAATCCCTTAAATCGGGAGCGGAAACCGCACCCTTTATTGCGCCGCAGGTTGCAACATTCATAAATGCCGGTGTCTGAACTGTGCCGTGAACCGTACGGAACTCTCCCCGACGGGCAGCCCCCGTTGTTGAAATAATTTTAAGCATTTAAATCCTCCGAAACATCCGATTAATAACAGGCTGCCGGATATAGGTTATATTCGGCAGTCATTAATTATACCCTATTCATGCGTTTTTTCCAACAGTTAACCTGATTTTTTTACCTTTGAGCCTGAAGTTGCCTTGATAACGGAGTTTTTGAAGCTTTTGCCTGATATTTCAATATCGAGTGAAAACAAATCCAACACTGTTGCGCCGACATCCGCAAAGGTGTCCCTTGTGCCGAGATTATTGCCACGTGAAACCGCATGACCATATACTAATATGGGCACATATTCCCTTGAATGGTCGGTGCTGTCGGTCGAAGGGTCGCAGCCGTGGTCTGCGGTGATTATCAAAACATCGTCCTTCTTCATGTTTTCAATAAATACGGCAAGCTGATTATCAAAAACCGATGCCGCTTTTGCATATCCTTCAACATCGTTTCTGTGACCGTAGAGCATATCAAAATCAACCAGATTCACAAAACAAAGGCCTTTAAAATCCTTATCAAGCAGCCCGATTGTTTTTTCCATCCCGTCAACATTCCCTGTTGTGGCAATTGCCTGAGAAATACCCCTGCCTGCAAAGATATCGTTTATTTTGCCAACAGCAATTGTTTCAAGGCCGTTTTCGCAAAGAACATCAAGCATGGTTTTCTGAGGCGGCTGGAGTGAAAAATCATGACGGTTGGACGTCCTGTAATAGTTCGGGTATCTGCCCCTGAACGGGCGTGCTATAACTCTGCCCACGCCGTGCTGACCCTGAAGCAACTCCCTTGCCATGCGGCAATATTCATATAGCTTTTCAGGTAGAACAACATCCTCATGCGCAGCAATCTGAAAAACACTGTCCGCCGATGTATAAACAATCAAGCTGCCAGTTTTTATGTGTTCTCTGCCGTAATCCCGTATAACCTTTGTGCCAGAGTACGGCTTGTTGCATAAGCACCTGCGGCCGGTTATCTCTTCAAACTGCTCAATGATGCCAGATGGGAAGCCGTTGGGATATGTCGGCAGAGGATTCTCTGAAATAATACCCGAAAGCTCCCAATGTCCGATTGTTGTATCCTTGCCGTTAGACTGCTCAACCATCCTGCCAAAGCTAGCAGTCGGCTTTTGCGCCTTGGGTTCACAGAGAACTCCGTCAATATTAAAAAGTCCCATGCTGTGCATATTCGGAACGAAAAATTCCGGTGAACGGGATATCGCATCAAGCGTATTGCTTCCCTCGTCTCCGAAGCTGCGTGCATCCGGCAAAGCTCCTATGCCCAAGCTATCAAGAATAATTAAAAACACTCGTTTTGTCACATCATTACCTCCAAGTTTACAATTGAGTTAATTATACCACCTGCACAGCATTACTAATTAAAAAACTGATTTAAATATATGAAAAAACTATTAATAATATTTGCGGCCTGCAACTGTACCCTATAAAAATATAGTTTTTGTCTATTTCCCGTAGGACAAAATGA
>JAAZFZ010000042.1 GCA_012511485.1 Clostridiales bacterium
ACACAGTTGTCGCAAAGGCGAACTCTATCGTCGTTGACGGCAAGGAAATCACCATATATGCTCAAAAAGACCCGGCAAACCTCCCGTGGAAGGAAGTCGGCGTTGATGTTGTTCTCGAATGCACAGGCTTCTTCGCTTCAAAGGCAAAGTCACAGGCTCACATCGATGCAGGTGCAAAAAAGGTTGTTATTTCCGCTCCCGCCGGCAACGACCTGCCGACAGTTGTTTACAGTGTTAACGAGAGCATTCTAACCCCGGAGGATACAATCATTTCTGCCGCTTCCTGCACTACGAACTGCCTTTCTCCCATGGCAAACACTCTTAACAATCTCGCAAAGATTGAAAAGGGGTTCATGACGACTATCCATGCATATACGGGTGACCAAATGGTTCTTGACGGCCCGCACAGAAAGGGCGACCTTCGCAGAGCGCGCGCAGCAGCTGTCAATATTGTGCCTAATTCAACTGGCGCAGCAAAGGCTATCGGCCTTGTTATTCCCGAGCTTTCCGGTAAGCTTGATGGCTCCGCACAGCGTGTCCCCGTGCCGACAGGTTCAACAACCGAGCTTGTTGCAGTTGTCAATGCCGAGGTTACCGCTGAGCAGATCAACGATGCAATGAAGGCTGACTCCAGCGCTTCCTTTGGCTATAATGACGAACAAATAGTTTCAAGCGATATTATCGGCATGACCTACGGCTCAATGTTTGACTCTACTCAGACAAAGGTCACCTCTCTTGAAAACGGCAAAACTCTTGTCAAGGTGGTTTCTTGGTATGACAATGAGAATTCTTATACAAGCCAAATGGTAAGAACAATCAAATACTTCGCAGAGCTTGGTTAACAACCCTTCAAAATGTTGTTTGCAGCTCCCTTGCGGGAGCTGCTCTTTTATTCAGGTTTTATGTTGACAAAGTATATTTCAAGGTTTAGAATGCAACCTATTAAACGATTAACAGTTAATTGGTTAACGGCTTAGGTGGTGATAATATGAAAGCAAGTTTAAGGGACATTATTTTCAAGATTTCTCAGCTCAATGCAGTTCACAGGTATTATATTTGTAAAACTGTCCCGCAGGGGGTATATTTCGGCCAGCCGCCTATACTTGAATACCTTAATTCTCATGAAAGCTGCACTCAGCGTGAGCTGGCGGATTACCTGATGGTTTCCCCTCCCTCGGTTACAATGAGCATAAAAAGGATGCAGAAGGCCGGCCTTGTCGAAAAAAGCACTGATGAGCGCGACATGAGGTATAGCCGTATTCGCATAACCGAAAAGGGGCTTAATATCTCCCGAAAATGCTGTGATAGCTTTGAAAGAATCGACAGACAGATGCTTAACGGGTTTTCGGAGCAGGAGATAGAACAGCTTTACTGTTTTCTCACCCGTATGGCAGACAACCTTAAGGCGGATAAGCTCAGCAGCAAGGATGTCCTTGATTTTAATGAAAAACATTGATTCAAAACATTCTATTCCTGCCCGCACTTATTTGTGATTTCGGGTTTTTTATAAGGAGATGAAAAAGTGACTAAGCTATTAAAATATGCAAAGGGCAAATTGATTTTCGTTATTCTCACCCCGCTCATGGTAATCTGTGAAGTAATGCTTGAGGTCAGAATACCTTTTTTGTTGGCTAATATTGTTGATATCGGCATTAAGAACTCCGACCTTGATTATGTTTATAGAACGGGCGGCATGATGATTGTTATGGCATTGCTGTCGCTGGTTTTCGGTGCGCTTGCAGCGAGATTTGCGTCTGTGGCAGGCGTCGGCTTTGCCTGCAATGTAAGAGAAAGCCTTTTCGGCAAGACGCAGGATTTTTCTTTTTCAAATATTGATAAGTTCAGCACCGCTTCGATAGTCACCCGTCTAACCACCGATATCAACACCATTCAGAATGCATTTATGATGTCAATAAGGATTCTCTTCAGAGCGCCGATAATGTTTGTGATGGCAATAATATATGCCATTAGAATAAATGCCAGACTTTCTCTTGTATTTTTTGTGATTGCGCCGATTCTTGTTGCTTTTTTGGCGGTATTCGCATCCATTGCCTTCCCGAGGTTCAGAAAGCTCATGTCAAGGGTTGATAAAATCAACTCCGTCATTCAGCAGAATCTTATATCAATTCGTGTTGTCAAGGCATATGTCAGGGCAAGACACGAAAAGGATAAATTCAAGCTTTCAAATGATGAGCTGCGTGACTCTGCGGTTTTTGCCGAAAAGGTGCTTATCCTTGCCTTCCCTATTATGATGGCGGCAATGTTCAGCTGCGTAATAAGCGTCATGTGGTTTGGCGGAAACCTTGTTATTGGCGGCTTAATGCTCACGGGAGAGCTGATAAGCTTTATCACCTACATCACACAGATTCTGATGTCTTTGATGATGGTTTCGATGATTTTCGTAATGCTGACAATGTCAAGGGCATCGGTAGGCAGGGTTATTGAATTGCTTGAGGAAGACCCCGATATTAACGACGACGAGGCTGACAGGGATTTGGTTGTCGAAAACGGCGAAATCGAGTTCAAAAAAGTCTGCTTTAAATACAAAAAAGACGCCGCAAAAAATGTGCTTGAGGATATAAACCTTAAAATTAAATCAGGCGAAACGATTGGCATTATCGGCGGAACAGGCTCGGCAAAAACCACGCTTGTCCAGCTTATCCCACGCCTTTACGATATAAACAGCGGTGAGCTTTATGTTGGCGGTCACAGCGTTAAGGACTACACCATCGAGCATTTGAGGGGCGGTGTATCTATGGTGCTTCAGAAAAATGTTCTGTTTTCCGGCACGATAATCGAAAACCTCCGCTGGGGCAATCCCGAGGCTACTCAGGAGGAAATTGTCCAAGTGTGTAAGGTCGCACAGGCACATGATTTTATCAACTCTTTCCCGGACGGATATCAGACAGATTTGGGGCAGGGCGGAGTCAATATCTCCGGCGGGCAGAAGCAAAGGCTCTGCATTGCCAGAGCCCTGCTTAAAAAGCCGAAAATACTCATTCTTGATGACAGCACAAGCGCCATCGACACTGAAACGGACGCCAAAATCCGTGAGGGCTTCAAAAATCTGATAGCCGATACTACAACCATAATCATTGCTCAGCGAATCAAATCTATTGAAACGGCAGACAGGATTATTGTGCTCGATGACGGTAAAATAAATGACATTGGCACTCATGAGGAGCTTTTGGCTCGAAACAAAATTTACAGCGAGGTTTATTACTCCCAGCAGGAAGGAAGTGTTGCTTAATGCCTCCGATGGGTTCTCACAGAAAGCAAAAGGCTCTTCACAAGCCCAAGGATACAAAAAAGACTCTTTTCAGGCTTCTTAAATATATCGGTAAAAGAAAATGGAGGCTTGTACTGGTAGGCTTCTTTGTAATAATAAGCTCAGGCTCACAGGTTGCCGGAACTTATTTCCTCAAGCCTTTGATTAACAAATATATAATTCCTCTCATAGGTACAAATCCCGGCAGGCAGGAGCTGAGCTCCTTTGCTCTCGCACTTGCCGGCGTTGCCGGAGTGTATGCTC
>JAAZFZ010000325.1 GCA_012511485.1 Clostridiales bacterium
GTTCTGGAAACGAGGTTGCCAAGGTCGTTCGCAAGGTCGGAATTAATGCGGTTAATCAGAGCCTCATTGGAGAATACTCCGTCAAAACCGAAGGCAACTTCCCTGAGCAGGAAAAAACGGATTGCGTCAACTCCGTACCTGTTGCAAAGGATAACTGGGTCAACAACATTCCCTTTTGATTTGCTCATTTTTCCGCCTTCAAGCAAAAGCCAGCCGTGCCCGAAAACCTTTTTAGGAAGAAGCTGACCCAAAGACATTAGCATTGCAGGCCAGATAATGGTGTGGAAACGCACTATTTCCTTGCCTACAAGGTGAACATCAGCAGGCCAGTATTTTTTATAAAGGCTGTCATCATCTGAATTGAAGCCCAATGCGGTGATATAGTTTGAAAGAGCATCAATCCAGACATAAATAACATGCTTATCATTGAAGGTTACGGGAATACCCCATTTAAAAGAGGTTCTTGAAACACATAAATCCTCAAGACCGGGTTTAATAAAATTATTTATCATTTCATTGAGCCTGCTCTGCGGCTCGATAAAATCGGGGTGCTCCTCATAATACTTCAGAAGCTTATCGGCATAAGCGGAAAGGCGGAAGAAATATGCTTCTTCTTCCGCATGAGAAACCTCGGCGCCGCAGTCGGGGCATTTACCGTCCACAAGCTGAGTTTCCGTCCAGAATGATTCACAGGGCTTGCAGTACATACCCTCATATTTGCCCATGTAAATATCGCCCTTGTCATACATGGTTTTGAATATTTTCTGAACCGCTTTTTCGTGATAATCATCAGTAGTTCTGATGAATTTATCGTTAGAAATGTCCATGAGCTTCCAAAGGTCTTTGATGCCGCTGACAACATTGTCAACATATTCCTTGGGGGTAACTCCGGCATTTCTTGCTTTGTCTTCGATTTTTTGCCCGTGTTCGTCCGCGCCGGTGAGGAACATTACATCATAACCCTGCATTCGCTTATACCTGGCCAGAGCATCAGCCGCAACGGTTGTGTAGCTATGCCCGATATGCAGCTTGTCAGACGGATAATAAATCGGCGTGGTAATGTAAAATGTCTTGTTGCTCATAAAATTCCTCCTCAGCCAATAGCTGTAAAAATCACAGAATTATTATATCATAATAATCTGCAATTACAAGCAGAACAAACCCTGTTCAAGAAAAAAGCTGAGAAAAAGCACCCGAAGAAAGAGTTTTTGAAATTTTTGAAGAGCTGCATTGAATGAAACGGGCGGCCATAATCGAACATCAATGCCACCATCTGTATTCGCCGCTGTACTCTATACCAAGCAATTCTAGGGCTGTGTCAATTGAAATTTTCCTTCACGGTATTGCTTTTCAATCTCCTTTGCAATTCAAACTCTTCTGTGCTATATTTTGCAATTTTAGAATTCAGAATAAAACAAGAAAAAGCGCCCGACTGCTGCCGGGTGCTTTTCCATAAGTGGGGGATTGCTTTTGAGGAGGGGTAATGCTTCCTTTCGAAAGCATGTGCACTCGCAAGTCCGGTGCGGCTCCGTTCTTTTGAGTACACTTAAATAATAAACAAGCTTTATTAATACGCTGTGAACAGACTCTTAATAATTGTTTTAATTTCTGTTAACATTCAGTATAATTCCATGAAAAATTTGGTTATTCGCAGCTAATTCATAAACAGCTAGTATTATAGCAAATTGCATAAAAACAAATAGAAAATTTTTACAGAAAAATCATATATTAATCTTGCAATAGTATTTCTTTGGACTATAATTAACAATGACAATGTCATATAATTGGCATATTATTTGAAAGGTTGGGGTGCTATATGGAAAAGAAGCTCAGAGTCGGTATTATCGGCTGCGGCGGTATTGCTAACGGGAAGCATATGCCAGCGCTTAAAACAATCAATGAAGCCGAAATGGTGGCTTTTTGCGACATTATTGAAGAGAAAGCCGTTGAGGCAGCTGAGAAGTATGGTATTGATGGTTCAACTGTCTATACGGATTATAAGGAGCTATTAAAAGACAAGAGTATTGATGTTGTACATGTATGTACACCTAACCGTTCACACAGCTTTATTACGGTTGATGCCCTCGAGGCAGGCAAGCATGTAATGTGTGAGAAACCGATGGCAAAAACCTATGCAGAGGCTAAAAA
>JAAZFZ010000043.1 GCA_012511485.1 Clostridiales bacterium
CCTTAACACAATGCATTCCAGAGCGGGAGCTCAAATTCCCTTCAGCTCGATAAATTACGGCATGGATACCTCCGCAGAGGGCAGGATGGTCATTAAGAATGTTCTTCTGGCAACCGAGGCGGGGCTTGGCAACGGCGAAACGCCCGTGTTCCCGATTCATATTTTCAGAGTAAAGAGCGGTATAAGCTATAATCCTGGCGACCCGAACTATGACCTTTTCAAGCTGGCATGCCGTGTTTCGGCAAAGAGGCTTTTCCCGAACTTTTCCTTTATGGATGCTCCATTTAACAAGCAGTATTATGTTGAGGGCGACTATGATACAGAGGTTGCATATATGGGCTGCCGCACAAGGGTTATCGGCAATGTCTATGACAAAACAAGGCAGAAGACGGGCGGCAGAGGGAACCTGAGCTTCACCTCCATAAATCTCCCCAGACTTGCAATAAAGGCGCACGGTAATACGGATATGTTCTTTGAGGACTTAGACAGAAAGATTGACTTGTGCATTGACCAGCTTTTTGAGCGTTTTGAAATTCAGTGCAGAAGAAGGGTTAAGAATTATCCCTTCCTCATGGGGCAGGGAATATGGCTTGATTCCGACAAGCTTAAATCAGAGGATGAGCTTTATGAAATCCTAAAGCACGGCACCTTGTCAGTTGGATTCATTGGCCTTGCCGAGGCTCTTAAATCACTGACAGGCTCGCACCACGGCGAAAGCGTTGAATCACAAAACCTGGGGATTGAGATAATCGCCCATATGCGCAACCGCATGGACGAGCAAAGCTTAAAAACCGGCCTTAATTTCACTATGCTTGCAACTCCCGCCGAGGGATTATCCGGCAGATTTGTTCGTATGGATAAGGAGAGGTACGGCATTATCCCCGGCGTGACGGACAGGGAGTATTACACAAACTCCTTCCATATTCCCGTCTATTTTCCAATATCCGCATTTGAAAAAATCCGGCTTGAGGCACCTTATCATGCACTCACAAATGCCGGGCATATCTCCTACATCGAGATGGACGGTGACCCCACGCAGAACCTTGACGCATTCGAGGCTGTTATCCGCTGCATGGCAGACAACGGTATGGGATACGGCTCTGTTAACCACCCTGTTGACCGTGACCCTGTATGCGGCTTTACTGGAATCATTGGTGACGAGTGCCCGAAATGCGGCAGGCGTGAGGATGACGGGAATGAGGAATTTGAGCGTATTCGCAGAATCACAGGCTACCTTGTGGGAACACTTGACCGTTTCAACGATGCAAAATTTGCAGAGGTCAGGGACAGAGTCAAGCACTCCATAGGCACAGGCCTCGGTGAGATGGAGAAGGTATAAAAGCTCTGAAATTCTTTCAACAAACAAAACAAATCGGCGCCCGATGGATTCCATCGGACGCCGTAGCTTTTTATGCATTTATGTACTATTCAAGGATTTCCTTTGCAACCTGCGCTAGCTCCTTAGTATCTATGAATTGAAGCCTGTGGGCGTCGGTTCCAAAATTAAAGACTGTACCTGCCTCCTTGCCAATTGACCACATTCTTTTGGCAAAAACGGGGTCACTCCTTATTGCCGAAATGTTAATCTCAAAGGCTGTTTCGTGTTCCCTCGCGAGGGTTAATAAATCACCGAGCTCATTATCCGTCATAGCCCTGGTGAGTGCGCATTTGTCCTCACCCATTGCGCTGACATGGCCGCCGACAATGGGGTGAGCGATGCAGTCGGCCTTGCCGGATTTTAGCAGGGATGAGATGACCCCATAGGCATGAACGGCATAGCCTCTGGGTGAAGGATCTTCCGGATGCTCCCAAAACCCAACATGATAATGGTTGCAGGCATAGAGCTTGTAATCAAGAATTTTTCTGACCTGCTCATTTTCAAGCGTCTTGCCCACACCGTAGCAGGAGAGCTCATTGCCGAAAAGAATTCTCAGCTTTGTGCCTGTCTGCTGCGCCTGCCGCCTAAGTATCCCGTTTCGCTCAATGCATTGCTCATTTGAATTATCGTCATTAAAGTGGTCAACAAGGGCAATAGTATCGAGGCCTGCCTTTTCGGCTGCGTCTATTATATCCTTTACAACCATTTCATCCTTTGCACAATTTGAATAGTTGGTATGAATGTGCAGGTTCTGCCTTGTAAGGATATCAATATCATAGGTGTTTTCGTGAAAGTACATTTAATAATCACCTTTTTATGAAGCGTTTGTAGTTGAAACTTCTTTTTTTGTTGTAGTCGTAGTATTGGAGTTAGTAGTTGAAACTGTCGGCTGCGTTGTGGGCATTTGAGTCTGGTTTTCTTCAACAATATCAGCAGCATCCGTTGCCTGTATGGCACTCAGATAATAGCTGTCCCCGTCATTTCTCAATGTTATTTTCATATACTTGCCCGGCTCGGGTGCAATATAGTTCCCCTGTTCATCCTGTGTCCACTCACTGCCGCTGAGATAGCCAACCGTCAATATGACGGACGAGCCTTTATCATCAATTTTATAAACCTTAGGAGTGTAGGTGGGCACAACGCCTGTCAACGGAATGATATAGCTTTTGAGTGCCGAATTATAGGTAAACTCATAGGCACTGCCCGAGGCTTTTGTGTGGTCGGGTGCAATGTCACTGCCAAAAAGCTTTTTGAACTGCGCTTCGATATCCTCCTGAGGGACGAGCATACCCGCCGTTTCACCCTCATAAAGCTCATAGTCATTCGGCGAAATATCGCTGTTGAGCAGCGACCAGACGGTTATATCAATAAGCTGGGACATATTTGACTTGCTTATATCGTCAAATGCATCCGGGTCATTCATTACAACGGGAACAAGAAAGCTCTCGTATTCGGCGCACTTTTCGGAATCATCTGTGATTTGGTTAATTTTATCAACGCCCCATGTGACTGCCCTGACAGCTCCTACAATAGCAAGAACTATGATAAGAAGACCAAGAGGAAAAGCCCAGCGGTGAGTCCGCCTGTGGGCAGGGTTTATGTCGTTCGGCATTTTAATGCCCTCCTTTTTGGTTGCAGTTTCAATTCGCTTTGTACTCATATGTAAAGCAGTGTGATATCAACTCTTTGTTTTGCAAAACTCTGAATCGGAAGGAATAGCCGCTTATTACCACATCTCCGATGCAGATTTTTTCTACATATCCTCCGCTGTCCCTTGAGATTACCTGAATCCATTCAGCCGGATTCTCTGAAAGAGTTATTTTTATATTGTTTTCCTTTGCGTAGGCTTCTATGTAATCCCTGAGCTCATCAGAGGTAATGGTTTCGGTTTTTGTTTTTATCTTCTCAATGCTTTCTATGCCGCCCTTAAGATAGGGGTACTGGCTGCCGCCCCATGTTGCCTGTGCGGATGTCGTTTGCCCCGCACAGCTTGCAGAATAGGGAGTAAATGCCGGCTTATTGTTGTATGATACATATTTTCCAAGCACTTGCTCAACAGCTTGGTCAATAAGAGCATTATATGTATCCTTATAATATGCATGCTGAGTGCTGGACACCTTAAAATTATAGTATTTTGCGTATGTATAAACTGTAACAATCTGCGCTTTTATGGCCTCTGTTCTCGCCGCCTTTGTACTTTCTCTCAAATCTCCGATTTCAGCCCTTGCCGAGCGTGCAAGATATTCTCTGATGTTGATAGCCTTGTTGCCGAATAAAACGGTTTCAGGTATAGCTCCATCTGTTTTTATTGAAGTGCCGGCATAATAATGCAGCAGTATTCTATCATATGTCCAACCCTGAGCAGAATATGCAAGGGCTCCCTGCTGGCTCATGCCCACACCGTGCCCATAGCCTTTTGTTTTGAAAGTAAAGGTTCCGCTTTTTGATACAGCAGGCAAGGTTGTGGTTATAGGGGCTTTTGTCGTGGCCGTTGTGCCGTTGGTGATTGGTTTTTTGGTGGTTGTCGGCTTAGTGGTTATTTTTTTGGTGGTTGTCGGCTTAGTGGTTGTCGGCTTAGTGGTTGTCACTTTAGTATAGTCTGAAGCAGGCTCAATTATTTCATCTATATTAGGAGGAGCCGTTTCTGGCTTTGCGACAGCTACCTGTGTTGTAGGCTGGTTTGTGGTTGAAATCTGAGAAACCCTTGTTATGTCAGTGCCGGAGGTTTCATTGCCTTGAATGGTCAAATATGAATAGTCTGAGGAATATGTAATTTCAGCAGGGGAAAATAAATACTCAACTGCAAATGCCTTGATGTTATCAAAGAAAAAAGCAACTATAAAGCACATGGCTATGGTTATCAATGCAAAGACAGCAATAAATATAACTGCCCTTTTCGGCTTTGCTTTTGAGACCGACGAATAATCCATTTGAACAACATCGCCTGAGGATAAAAGCACATTCGCATCCTCGGGCGGAATACCTTTGTTTTCGGTATATTCGCAGAGCATTTTAAAGAGCATATCCACTGCACCGTTGGCAAGCTCCTTAGGGCTTTCGCCGTTATCGTTGCTCAGCTTGATAAGACGGGCATAATCCTCGTTTGCAACAGATACCAGAATGAAAAGCTTGTCCCCCTTATCATCCGTTGAGTAAACCTTTGATATAGCAACACCGATATCTGCACCGGCCTCGTTTTTGGCGGTTTTTGCAAGTGAAGCAACATGGGTTTTCAAAGGAGTGTCGGGGTTCTGCTCATCCTCACAGGGAACAAAATCAATGTTCTTTGTCAGCTCAATTACTTCGGAAAAGCGCTTTTTAACAAGGCTTGCGGTCTGCGTTATTGCCACGGCAGCCTTGAGATTTGCCTGAGAGAGTGCAACATATGCCTTATAAGCAGGGGATTGCTCGTCAACGGGCTTTACAGTTACGCAAGGCTCCTCCTTTTGAACGGAATCGGGGTCAACTGCAAACTTTATATAGTCAATAAACCCATCGTCGAAAATTTCGTCAAACATCCCAACATCCAGAGGGATAAATATCAGGTGCTGATTGCCGCTCTTTATCCCAAAGCCGGAATAGAGTCCGTTTTTCGTCTGAAAAACCACGGAGTCTTTTGGGACTACGGAGTGTGAGGTAATAATCTTCGCATTAGATTCATCCTCATTCATGCTTTGTGAAACAGTCCTGACGATGCGGTTGTTGAATTCACCCTTGAGGCGCAGGGAGCGCAGCAGTAGCTGCTTTTGCTCAAGAAAAACATCAATATCTGCCGCAATAAGAATTATTTCATCCTGCTCAAAGGCTTTTGATAAGCCTAAAAGAAAATCCTTGGAATTATCATAATTTGAAAATGACTCAGTATCCGGCAGGATTTCACTTACCGCCTGTTGAATTTTGCCGTGAACAGACGATAGCTCTTTTAAACCTTTTCCAGAAACAGAAATTAACTTTAATTTCATTTTAATCTCCTCGTACGGGTAATTAATCAAAGCGGTCCAAAGTCCATTTTTCATAAGAGCTATAAGGGTTCTTACCGCCGTTATATGTGTCATACCAGACCTGGGGATACCTTGGGGAGGGGTTCATTTTTGCCTGCGAAGTGTTCACATAAGCCTCCTCGCCCTGCCGAACCATCCTTGCAACAACAACCAGCCGTGCGTTGTGGAACTCATATGAACAAGTGGAGAGGGTTAATATTTTATCGCTCGGCTTAATATCAACCCCTGTTGTGTAGAGCTTGCGCTGGTCAAGCTGCTCGATATATTCCTCAAAATCGCTGTCGCTTCTCACATTTGTGAAAATATAGTTAAAGACGTAGCCGTTATCATGCTCCTTATCGGCATTTGTTATGAACACGGCAAATATTTTCCACTTATAATCCTTATACATGGTGTCAAATTCAATTATCGGTGCGGATTTAAAGCCCTTGATTGTTGTGTACTCCTCAAGCCTGCCGAATATCAGGTCATCGGTCATCATGTTATGGCCGTATATTATTGTGTTGCGGCTTAAAACCAGCAATCCGTTTCTGTAATCCAGGAACGGGCAGCCGTACTTGGACTCTGAGCCATAAAAATTCCTTTTAAGGTATTTCTCGTTATTTTCAGCCTGAACAATTGCCGTTTCGATATCAAGCCCGGAAATCTTCAGCCAGCCCGCAAAATCACTGTTGCTGGCGTATAGCCCCGCAAAGGCAGGGTTAATCCCGCTCGGGAAATCAACATTCGGGTAGCTTGAAAAAACATCCGTATCATTTTCACTTGTTTTCATCTGCGAAATCCTGTTGTTGTGGATGCTTTCAATAATCGGCTCAATGGCATATTTATCAGCCAGAATGCCCACACATAAAACCATTGTAATAATTGAAGCAGTTAACACAAGCTTCCTCACCTTTTCGCAGGCGGTGTCACCCTTCAAGGGAATAAACTGCTTTAAAAAAGAGCGTTTCTTTTTCATTTCAGGGGCAGTCTTTTCTTCGGGGAGCTTGTCCTGCTGAGCTGTTGTGTTCTCTGCCAAAGGCTCGGCACTATCCTGCGAATTATCAAGCCTGAGAATTCTTCGCTCTCCTCCCGAGTTTTTATCATACTCATATACGGGCGGATGCTCATAATCATTTATTTCCCGTGAGTTATTGACCTGAGCAGAATTTTCTATGATTTTCTCAATATCAATCCTTGCAATGTCTGCAGCGTCATTTTCGTTACCGTCATTATTGCCAAAGTTGTTTTTTAAATCAGACATTACGCTTTCCTCCAGTCAGACAAAACACTCAGAATACTAATTATAAGTTGCGCTTTTCCAATTGTCCGCATTTTTGTAGGGATTGGATAAACCGTATTTGTTATACCAGCGCTGCGGGCGGCGGTAATTCTCGTTTTCAATGACCTTCGTTCGGTCAACGGAGTCCAACTCCGATTCCCTTAGCAGCCTTGCAACAACAACAAGGCGGGTATCAATACTACTGCCAAAATCATATGTACAGGTTGAGAGAGTGAGAATCTTATCTTTGGAATTAACATCGACTCCTGTAGAGTAGAGCGCCCTCTGCTTAACCTGCTCCAGATAGCCGGTAAAGCCGGTTTTATTAATGTTAGGCTCAATGTAATAGAAAACATAGCCGTTATCGTCGCTTGATTTGGTCGATGACATAAAGACAGCAAAGACCTTCCATTTATAATTCTTATAAATTGTATCGTATTCGATAATCGGGTTTTCGATAAAGAAGTCGGAATTTTTATATTTGACAAGGTCATAAAAGACTTGCTCGTTACTTTCCGTCGTGTGTGCATAGAGTACGGTGTTTTGAATAAGTTCCTTTTGCCTTGCCCTGTAATCCATATAG
>JAAZFZ010000326.1 GCA_012511485.1 Clostridiales bacterium
CCACTGATATCACCGTTTACAAAGTCAAGCGATTCATCCATAGGAATGAAAATGCTGCCATATCTCGCAATGCCCGATTTATCTCCAAGTGCCTGAAAAAATGCCTTGCCGAGAACTATGCCGCAATCCTCTGCGGTATGGTGGGCATCAATCTCAAGGTCGCCCACGCACTTGATATTCAGACCAAAGCCCGCATGAAGAGCAAAGCTCCTCAACATATGATCAAGGAACCCTATGCCTGTTGAAACCTCTATCTGCCCCCCGTCAATTGAAAGGAAAAGGGAGATATCGGTTTCGCTTGTTTTTCTGTCAACCTGTGCCGTTCTCAAAGCGTTTCACCTCCGCTCAGGAATTTATCTATTGCAAAAATAAGCTCCGAGTTTTCGTAGTTTCTGCCCGCCGTAATCCTCAGGTAGTCTCCAAATCGGCGAACAATAATGCCCTCATTCATCAAAAAATGGAACAAATCCTCTGCTTTATGAAATCTAGTATACACGAAATTTGCTGAATTAGCAATGATTTTCAACTCTTGAGGATAATTTTTTTCGAGTTTTTTCATTTCTTCAACTAAATTTTCCCTTGAGGTTTTTATTCTCTCTATGGACCTTCTGATATAATCAGGGTTGGAAAAAACAGCGCACCCTATTGCCTGTGTAACCGAATTTACATTATAGGGAGATTTCACGCATCTTATTGTATACGTAAGCTTTTTGTTTGAAATTGCAAAGCCCAGCCTTATGGCTGCCATGCCCAATGCCTTTGAGCAGGTACGGAGAATTATAAGATTATCGTATTGCTCAACCTCATTTATCAGCGACTGGTCATAAAAATCCATATATGCCTCATCGAGAACAACCAGAGAGCTGACGCGTTTTATCAGTTTGATAACATCCTCCCTTTTAATGCCTATTGAAGTCGGGTTGCAGGGATTTGAAAAAATAATCATCCTGGCATTGCTCTCGTTTGCATTGCTGATTACTTCGTCAATATCGACAGTGAAGTCATCCCTTTTTCGAACAACAATACAATTGCTCTCTACGATATGGGAATAAAACTCATACATAGAAAAATCGGGCGAAAGGCAGATAACACAGTCCCCTTTTTGAAGAAAACCACTCATAATAACCGAAATAAGCTCATCCGAACCGTTTCCGGCAGTGACAAGCTCACTTTTTATGCCATAGAACTTTGCAAACAGAGAGCAAAGCTCCGTAGCAAACGGGTCGGGATATCTGTTAAACTTGAGGCTTTCAATCCGCTGAGATATGGCATCGCATACCTCATCCGAAAGTGAAATAAAGGATTCATTGGCATCGAGCCTTATTCTGTATTCACCGCTAATTGGAGCATAAGGCTCGATATTTTTGAGCTTTTCGTTTAATTCAAACGGCATTATTTTCCCCTTCTTTAAATCTTACCTCTACTGAGTTGGCGTGGCCTGTGAGCCCCTCTGCCTGAGCAAGGTTCAGAATGTCGGATTTTGCATCGGCAAGCGCATTCTCTGTATAATAAATGAAGCTTGATTTTTTTATAAAGCTATCAACTGAAAGAGGTGACAAAATCCTTGCCGTTCCCACTGTGGGCAAAACATGGTTAGGCCCGGCACAATAATCGTCGAGAGCCTCAGGTGAGTAATTGCCCAGAAACACCGAGCCCGCATTATCAACAACACCGATATATTCAAGCGGATTCTTAACACAAAGCTCCAGGTGCTCCGGTGCAAGCTCATTAGCAAGCTCAATCGCTTGCTTTATATCCTTGCAAATAATTACCGCACCGTAGTTGTCAAGTGATTTCTCTATAATATCCCGCCTTGAGAGATATGAGCTTTGGCGTTCTAGTTCCTTAATTGTCTTTTCCGCAAGCTGATGTGAATCAGTCAGCAGCACGGCGCTTGCTAAAACATCATGCTCAGCCTGAGAAATCAAATCGGCTGCAATATATTCAGGGTGGGCGGTTTCGTCCGCAACAATCAGAATTTCGCTAGGCCCTGCAACCATGTCTATATCGACTGTGCCGAACAGGAGCTTTTTTGCCGTTGCGACGAAAATATTGCCCGGACCCACGATTTTATCAACCCTAGGTATTGTTTGAGTGCCGTATGCAAGAGCCCCGACAGCCTGTGCGCCGCCAACTAGGAAGGCTCTGTCAACCCCTGCAATTGCGGCGGCGGCAAGAATATCGGGGTTTGCCGTGCCGTCCTTTAAGGGCGGAGTTACCATAATTATTTCATTTACACCGGCAATTTTTGCAGGGATGACATTCATTAACACCGAGGAGGGATATGCCGCAGTGCCACCAGGAACATAGACGCCGACTCTGTGGAGCCCTCTTACCCTCTGACCCAGAATAGAACCGTTATCGAGCGTATTGAGCCAGCTTTGCTGCTTCTGCCTCTGATGAAAATCCCTGATATTCTGAGCCGCTCTTTGGAGGGATTCTATAAAATCTGCTCTGCAGACCTTAAGTGCGGCACTCATCTGCTCTTTTGTTATTTCTGTTTTTTCGGGTGCTGTGCCGTCAAATTTAACGGTGTATTCCCGCACTGCCCTGTCC
>JAAZFZ010000327.1 GCA_012511485.1 Clostridiales bacterium
CCAGACCGGCAGTTCTTTCGACCTTTATATACCCAAGAAGCTCAATCTTGTAGAGCAGAGCCGTAAGGGTGATAATATCGAGGTTGAACACTCTGCCGGCATTGCATGGATCGTTCTGTATGGCAGATATGCGAATTTCCTTTTGACTGTGTGCTTGATTAACGAGCACAGCTAACAAAATCATAGGATGAATCGTGTCCTTTTTCGGGGTTGCCTTTTTATAGGTTTTGGTCTTTTTATCTGCAATATCAATCAGGTCAAGCTCTCCAAGCGGGCAATCAATATTGCTTTCCGGCTGTACCTTTTCCGGGCTGGATTTTGTGCGTGGAACGTAAGTGCTGATAATGCAGTTGTAATCGTCTCTCAAAGACTTCTCAGCGATTTCTTCTCCGTTAAGGCGGATATAGCTGGAAAGCTGGGCAACGAAGTCCTCTCGCGTAAACTCATTTAGCCTAAACTCATTGATAAAGTAATACCATGCTGTTGCGTCCGCTTGATTGGT
Source organism: Clostridiales bacterium (assembly GCA_012511485.1). GTDB lineage: Bacteria > Bacillota > Clostridia > Oscillospirales > Acutalibacteraceae > JAAZFZ01. The sequence goes on from JAAZFZ010000327.1 coordinate 503, forward strand.
CGCCAGTTTATAATGAAGCAGCCACAGAGTGCCGAGTTCCTCAATATAGGGGTCATGTTCGGCAATGATCTCTCCCAGCGGCGTCAATGTTTGCGTTCTGCGCCCCACATTTGGTTCTTGCGTCAAGCCAACGGCTTGAAGCCAATACCGGAGGGCTTTTACCATGTTCGCACCTATGCCGAGAATATCCATGGGATTCCCGTTTATTCCCATGAACACGGCAGGGTCGTTCTGCACGTTTCTAATACCTTTGCTCAGCCAGCCTTTTCTTATAAAAAAGGTATCATGCGCTCTGAATTTCATGTTTGGCATATTTTCACCGTTCCTCACTCTTTGGTTTTGAGGTATTTCACCATCATGCAGCCACCGTCTAAATATTTGGCGGTCACACACATTTTACAGCGTTTACACTTATCGGGATTGATTACATACGCATCGTTGGTAATGGAGATCGCTCCGACACGGCACAGCGATTCACATTTCAGGCATTTACGGCAAGCATTAAACTTGCGAATCTGATAACCCACCATACGCTGCAAATCTTCGTGTTTTTCGACATTCATTGTCTTTACCTTTACCGAATACGCATATCCATCCTTTGCGAAAGGCTGAATAGAAAGGATGGGAACATTGGCTTTGATATCGACAACAATGGTTTCGCTGATGAGCTTGCGCCCAAGCTCAGGAGCTATCTTTCCGAAGGGGGCAAACATTCCAATCAGACTGCCATCCATTGGTTTTGTAAGTTCGTCCACCTTTGCGTAATCCTCAGTCGTGCAATTCGTAAAGCGTATTTTTATATCCTCGGCTGCGGCAACGCCATTACCACCCTGCCGAGCTTTCCATTTTCCGCTATCAATGTATTCTTCCGCATCCGGCTTGCCAATTCTCCGCGCAAAGGAGATCAAGAAGTCACGCCACTTTTTAGACTGCTCAGGCATATAAATCCGGGACAAAAACTGTGCTCTTGCATTGTTGTTCGGGCAGCACCAACAGCCAACGCGATCATAACCCAGACGATATGCATCGTTAAAGTCAATATCTTCTCCCAGAATATAAAGCCATATATCAATATCCTTCCAGAAGAAAATCGGAGAGGCAACCTTCTGTTTTTGAATTTTTACTGATTCCGCATTATCCTCCACGCGATTGTATTTGCTTCTACTGACGGATTCACACTTGCGTATGCCGTAGAA
>JAAZFZ010000328.1 GCA_012511485.1 Clostridiales bacterium
AAGGGCTTTCATGTGTTTCACTCCTGCTAAAAATTATTATCAAAGCTGAGTTTTCTCACAAGGTGCTGATATCTATCTCCTCCAGCTTGCCCTTGGTTGCCTTAAATGCTCTTTTGCCGAGGGCTAGTATTTCCTTGTCGTGTTTAATGGAATCAGAATAGACATTTTCAAATTCATATTCGGGGAGCTGTTTTTTTATTCTCACGATTTTTTCGTGGCCCTTGCAGTTCTTGCCGAAAATAACTCCCGTTCTCGGGTCCACCTCAGTTGCAATTAAAACATCAACCTTCAGCCGTTCGCAAATGGGCTTGAGAAGAAACACTGGGGAGGCGGAGCACACAACTGTAGGTAATTTTCTGTTTTGCGGCAGAAAAAATGGAAATATATCATCAATATGCTCATCCCAGAAATCCTTTGCAAGCTGCTGCACAAATATTCCTTTGACAAAGCAATATAGATTCGATTTGTTTTGGTCATTGTCACCGAAATCCATAAGAAACTTAATTCCTGAAACCGCAACCTTTGGCAGATATTTTATAAGCTTGGGATTTTTTCTAAGGCAATATATAAAAAAGTCCGTTCCGGAATCCCTCGGATATACCGTTTTGTCAAAATCATATAGATTTGCAAGCAAATAAATCACCTCACCAGAATTATACAGCTATTTCTCAAGAACATTACCAATATAAATGACGATAATGTATTCTATATTTCCACTCAGATTATAGTCAACAAGCCTTCGGTTTTTCCATGAAATATCCACTTTGATATTTCCCTTGGCGGTCAACCCTTTTATACTCCCTTGTGCCCATTTTGAGGGAAGAGCAGGCAGCAGGATTATTCTGTTTTCATATGACTGCATAAGCATTTGTGTAATCCCGCTCAATGCGCCGAAATTGCCGTCAATCTGAAAGGGAGGATGGGCATCAAAAAGGTTCGCATATGTTCCTCCGCCGGTTACAATACTAATTCTATTTATATTACATGGAGTATAGCGCAGCTGCCTTTCCAAGAGCTTGAGCGCGTGGTCGCCGTCCCTGAGCCTTGCCCAAAAGTTGATTTTCCATCCGAGGCTCCAGCCTGTGCCTTCGTCACCCCTAATTTCAAGTGATTTTTTAGCGGCTTGAGCTAATTCGGGGGTAATATCAACATCTATCTCGTTTGCCGGATTAAGCCCATAAAGGTGCGATTTATGGCGGTGATGGACCTCATGCTCCTCAACCTCATCATACCATTCAAGAAGCTGATTTTTACTGCCAATTCTGAGAGGGAGAAGGTTATCAAGCTTTTCTTTGATTTGCCTTAAAAACTCGTTTTCAATGTCTAAGATTTTTGAAGCTTTAATGCAGTTAATAAATAGCTCCTTTATTATAGACATTGACATTGTTGATGTTGGTGAAATTGCAAATCTCTTGTCGCCTATTTTAAACATATTCTCAGGAGAGGTGGAGGGAGCAAAAATATAAAAGCCGTCTTTATCTTTTATAAGCAGATGATTATAAAACTCCGCAGCCTTAATCATTATGGGATATGCGGTATCCTTTAAAAAATCAATATCATGTGAATAATCATAAATCTCAAAAAGATGATGACAAAACCAGCCGGAAGACAGAGACCAAAAGCCCCAGCTGGCATTGCCGAGACCAACAGGACGCGTAAACCTCCATAAATCCGTATTATGATGGCACACAAAACCGGGAGCATCATAAAAATCTTTCGCTGTTTTTTCACCCGCTATGGAAAGCTCCCTAACCATTTCGACTAAAGGGGAAGCAATCTCCGGCATTGAGCACATCAGCACCGGCCAATAGTTCATTTCTGTGTTGATATTTATTGTATAATTTGAATTCCACGGCGGCAAAACATTATTATTCCAAATACCTTGCAGGTTTGACGGCTGGGAGCCTTTGCGGGACGATGCAATAGCAAGATACCTGCCGAAATTATAGAATAAAACACAAAGCTCAATGTCATCTTTTTTATTTTGAAAGCGTTTGAGCCTGTATTCGGTTGACGTGTTTTCAAATCTGCCGTTGCCCAAGTCAAAAGATACTCTGTCATAAATGTTTTTATAATCTAAAATATGCTTTCCTTTAATAGTATCATACGAGGCGGCATCAAAACGGCTCAGTCTTTCAATGCAAGGCTTTTTATACTCCTTGCCCTGAAGATAAGGGTGCTTGTTATAACCGTTAAAGCTCGTTTCGGCGGTGAGATATATCAATACTGTGGTAGCGTCGGATATTTCAAGGCTTTGTAAGTTGTCGGTGATTATGCCGTCTGTATGTACCGCCGCTCCCGCAAGAAACTGAATGCCTCTTCTCTCATCCTCACAATAGTATACCTTTGGCATATCCTTGCCATTATGCTGTGTATCAGACGGGCATTCGCCAGATAAATAAATCTTGTTACCGTCCGTTGTGCAAATGGAATGGAGTTGAGATTCAAACGATATCGAAAGGCAAAGCCTTTTCTCTCCGTCTGCAGTGAGTTTAAGGGCAATATGCTTATCGGGGCAGGAGGCAAAGACTTCTCTTGTGTATTTAGTATTGGACGCTTCAAATTCGACATTGGCAACAGCAGTCGAGAGGTTTAGGCTCCGTCTATAATTCTTTGCCGCATCAATGTCATTGTACTTTATCAATATGTCGCCCAGAGGCATATATGCTTGTGTGACTCCGCTGAGAAAATCATTTTCGATGATTTCAGTTGCATTTTCAAAATCGCCATTTATGACATATTCTCTTGCAAGCTTAAAGCATTTACTTCTGCCTGAATCGTCATATTCCTTTGGGTACCCGCTCCAAAGCTCATCATGGTTAAGGGAAATTTTTTCTTCCTTCACTCTGCCGAAAACCATGCCACCAAGTGTACCATTGCCAATGGGCAGGGCTTCGTTCCAATTTTTTGCAGGTCTTTTATATAGTAGCCTTGAGCTTGCCTTAGTCATAATAGCCCTCCAAACAGTTTTATAGCAATACTTGAAGGTATTATACTTTTTAAGAATATGCATGTCAACCAATATTTTTACATTTTTAACAATTATATGAATCTTTGCTTGATTTTCTGATTAAACAGATATAGAATAAACATATCTATGTATTCATAATGGGTGATAATATGACAAACCGATTTTTCAAAAAATTGAATGATGTATATCCTTCACTTTCAAAAGGACATAAAAAAATAGCGGATTATATTTCTGAAAACTATGATAAAGCCGCATTTATGATTGCTGCAAAGCTTGGTGAAACTGTCGGAGTGAGTGAATCAACCGTAGTTCGCTTTGCAACTGTTCTCGGCTATGCTGGCTACCCAGAGCTTCAGCGGCATCTTCAGGAAATGATAAGGAGCAAACTGACAAGTGTTCAGCGCATGGAGGTTTCCAATGTCCGTATTGACGAGGTGGATGTTCTTGATAAAGCCTTGGAGGCAGACATAAGCATGATAAGGTCAACCCTTGAGCAAACCTCAAGGATGGACTTCTCAGAGAGTGTAAAGGAAATTAACAAAGCAAGAAGGATATATGTGCTAGGGGTAAGGAGTTCTGCTTCTCTTGCAAGTTTTATGGTGTTTTATCTAAAAATAATATTTGATGATGTTGTTCTTATTGATACATCAAGTGCCAGTGAAATGTTTGAGCACTTATTCAGAATATCCAAAGAGGATGTTTGCATAGCAATTAGCTTTCCCCGTTATTCTAGGCAGACTGTCAATGCCCTTTGCTTTGCCAAAAACAGAGGAGCAACCATAATATCTATAACAGACAGCAAGCTTTCTCCAATTGCTCCTCTTGCAGACCATCTGTTAGTGGCAAGGAGTAATATGGTTTCCTTCGTGGATTCGCTTGTCGCTCCTTTGAGCCTTATAAATGCTCTTATAGCGGCATCGGCTCGTAGCCGCAAGGATGATGTTTATCAAAATCTGCAGACTCTAGAAAGCATCTGGGAAGAATACAAGGTATATGACAATAATGTTGAAGAGGATGAAGGTAAATGAGCAAAGTCCTCGTTGTAGGCGGGGGTGCTGCGGGGCTTATGGCCGCCGGCTATGCGGCTCAAAAGGGCAACGATGTAACGATTATTGAAAGAAATGAACGCTCTGCTCGGAAGGTGATGATTACCGGCAAGGGACGCCGCAATGTTACAAACAAATGTGACTCGGTTCAGGATATCATTTCAAATTTTCCCGTAAACGGCAGGTTTTTATTTAGTGCATTGAATTCCTTTATGCCTGCAGATACAATTGCTTTTTTTGAATCTGCCGGAATTAAATTAAAGGTTGAAAGGGGAAACAGAGTTTTTCCCGTTTCAGATAAAGCCGTTGATATTGTTGATGCACTGACAGACTTTGCTTTGTCAAACGGTGCCCGAATAATTCACGCCAGAGCCAAAGAGCTGATAATTGAAAATTCCGCAGTAAAGGGCATTATTACCTTTGACAATGAAAAACTAATTGCTGACAGAGTTTTAATTTCAACCGGGGGACTTTCTTATCCGCAGACAGGCTCAACAGGGGACGGGTACGAAATGGCAAAACAGGCAGGGCACGAAATCATTGAACCTATGCCCTCACTTGTGCCACTTGTTGCACATGAAGGCTTTTGCGCCGATATACAAGGATTATCGTTGAAAAATGTCGAAATCAGGGTTATTGATACTAAGAATAATAAGATTATTTTCACTGATTTTGGCGAAATGTTATTCACTCATTTTGGTGTTTCGGGTCCCATTATCCTGAGCGCCAGCTCGCATATGAGGGAAATGAGCAAAGGCCGTTATGTTATTTATATAGATTTAAAGCCTGCACTAACTGCAGAACAGCTTGATACAAGAGTATTAAGGGATTTTTCAGAAAACCTGAACAGAAATTTTATAAATTCACTTAACTCTTTACTGCCTAAAAAGCTTGTTCCTGTAATAGTCAAGCTTTCGGGCATAAGACCTTCCGAGAAAACAAATCAAGTATCAAAGGAAGAACGACACAGGCTAATTGAGCTGTTGAAGGGGCTTAAAGTAACAGTTAATGGGTTCAGACCTATAAGAGAAGCAATTGTTACATCCGGGGGAGTCAAAACCTCGGAAATTAACCCTAAAACCATGGAGTCAAAGCTTGTCAAGGGGTTATATTTTGCCGGAGAGGTCATAGATGTTGATGCATATACGGGTGGCTTTAATCTACAGATAGCGTTTTCGACCGCCAAGCTTGCGGGAGAGAATATATAAAACACTAAATAAGGAGTTTTTATATGAGCATCATTAATATTGCTGTTGACGGGCCTGCAGGAGCAGGAAAGAGCTCCATTTCAAAAGCTGTTGCAAAGAAATTAGGTTATATCTATGTGGACACGGGCGCACTTTACAGAACAATCGGGCTAAACGCTCTAAGGCTCGGCCTTGATACAAAAAACGCTGAAGATGTTACAAAAACACTTGAATCAGTTAAAGTCGAGCTTATATTTATTAACGGTGAGCAAAGAGTTTTCCTTGGGAATGAGGATGTCTCTGAGGCGATTAGGACACCTGAGGCTTCAATGGCGGCCTCAAATGTATCCGCAATTCCCGCTGTCAGAGAATTCCTTTTTGACCTGCAGAGAGACATAGCTAAGAAGAACAGCTGCCTTATGGATGGCAGGGATATCGGCACAGTTGTTCTGCCCGACGCACAAATTAAGATTTTTATGACCGCCTCGGCCAATGAGAGAGCAATGAGAAGATATAAAGAGCTTGTTAAAAAAGGCATGGAGGTTGAATTTGATAAGGTGCTCTTAGAGCTGATAGAAAGAGACTATAACGATTCTCACAGGAAAATTGCACCGTTGAAACCTGCTGAAGATTCTATTATTATAGATACCAGCGGCTTGTCACTGGATAGTTCGGTTGACCTAGTCCTAAAAACCGTTAAGGAGAAACTGATTAATGAAAAGCTTTGATTACAGTAGCATAAAAAACTATAGAACATACGCTATCCTTGCACCAATTGCAAGATTTGTGATAAGGATTATTTACAGATTAAAAATAGCCGGTACAGAGAATATTCCAACCGAAGGCGGATTCATTCTTGCTTGTAACCATGTAACCGCCATTGACCCCGTTATTCTTGCAACCGGCAAGAGCAGACCCGTTCATTTTATGTCAAAATATGAGTTGTTCCAGAATCCTGTTGTCTGCTGGTTTTTGACAAGGCTAAATGCTTTCCCCATAATAAGGGGCAGTTGTGACAAAACCTCCGTATATTATGCAATAAGGATTGTAAAAGAGGGCGGGATTCTGGGTATATTTCCAGAGGGCACTCGTTCAAAGGGAGGCAAGCCGATTGCCCCAAAATCAGGTGTCGCATTAATCGCAAGGGCGGCAAAAGCCGATGTTTTACCCGTTTCAATATATTCTGAAGACAATTCAAAGCTATTCACTAAATTAACCGTCAGATTCGGAAAAATAATACCTTTTGAAGAACTTGGAATAACCGATTCCGGCAAGTCCAGAGAATTAAAAGACGCTTCAAGGCTTATAATGCATAGGATAACCGAGCTTTGGGAGGAAGGTCATGCAGATTAAAATCGCAAAAACCGCTGGCTTCTGCTTTGGTGTAAACAGAGCGGTCGATTTGATATATGCACTTCTCGAGCAGGGAAAGAGTGTCTGCACACTCGGCCCACTTATTCATAACCCACAAGTTATTGAAGACTTGAAAAGCAGGGGGGTAAAAATAATAGAAACCCCTTCCGAAGCTTCAGCTGGTTCAACAATTGTTATCAGGACTCACGGCGTTCCAAAAGCAATCAAGGAGCAAATAGATTCCTCTAACGATGAAAGCTGTGATGCTACCTGCCCGTTTGTTAAAAAGATTCATAGGATTGTTTCCGAGCACAGTCGAGAAGATAATATTGTTTTAATTGCCGGCGATAAGTCACATCCGGAAGTTCAGGGTATTAGAAGCTATTGCATAGGGCAATCGTATGTATTCAAAAATGCCGATGAATTGGAAGAAATCTTGAATACGCATCCAAATATAAAGAATTGTGAAATTACTGCTGTTGCACAAACTACTTTTAGTGTCAAAGAATGGGATTTGTGTACAGAAAAAATAAAAATACTATGTACAAATGCAAATCTTTTTGATACAATATGTAATGCGACTCATGATAGGCAGCATGAAGCTAGAGATTTGGCTGCTGCCTCTGATGTCATGATTATAATCGGAGGCCGTCAAAGTTCAAATACGGCCAAGCTATATGCAGTGTGTAACGAAATCAGCCCAACTTATCTTATTGAAGACCCTGCAGAGCTTTATGATATCGATTTTTTCGGTTATAATTATATAGGCGTTACTGCGGGGGCATCTACTCCTGCTGGCATAATAAAGGAGGTACTTCAAACCATGTCCGAGATTTTAAATGAAAACGTTACCGAAGAAATAGTTAAGGAGGACGCAACGGAAGTCCAGTCTAATGATGAGATGGATTTTTTTGAGGCACTTGAGGAATCGCTAAAGAGCATGAGCTCCGACCAAAAAGTGCGTGGCGTTGTTATGGGTATTAATCCCACTGAAATACAAGTTGATATCGGCAGAAAGCACGCTGGATATGTGCCAATTGACGAATACAGTTCCGACCCTAATGCCGACCCGCAAAATGAACTGAAAATCGGTGACGAGATTAATCTTATTATTATGAAAACCAATGACGCTGAAGGAACTGTAATGCTTTCCAAAAAACGCTATGATGCAGCAAAGTCATGGAATGAAATTATTGATGCTGCTGAAACTGACACTGTTTTTGAAGGCACTGTTGTTGAAGTTATCAAGGGCGGAATTCTTGTGCTTGTTAATGGAGTGAGAGTTTTTGTTCCTGCTTCACTTGCCACAGAGTCAAGAGGGGATTCCCTTGAAGCACTGCTCAACACAAATGTTAAGCTTCGCATAATCGAAGTCAACCGCCAGCGCAAGCGTGCGGTAGGCTCTATCCGTGCTGTTCTCAAGGATTCCCGCAAGGAAGCAGCCGATGCTTTCTGGGCTCAGGCAGCAGAGGGGCAGGTATATAAAGGCATTGTTAAATCTATGACATCATACGGTGCTTTTGTTGATATCGGGGGAGTAGACGGTATGATACATATATCCGAACTCTCATGGAAACGCATTAAGCATCCTTCCGATGTAGTCAGCATCGGTCAGGAAGTTGAGGTTCATATTAAGGCTCTTGATTTTGAGAAAAGAAAGATATCTCTCGGTTACAAAAAGCTTTCCGACAACCCCTGGGAGATTCTTCGCCGAACCTACGAGGTCGGTTCTGTTATCGAGTCTGAGATTATCGGAATGACAACTTTCGGTGCTTTTGCAACAGTTATTCCCGGTATTGATGGGCTTATCCATATTTCTCAGATTGCCA
>JAAZFZ010000044.1 GCA_012511485.1 Clostridiales bacterium
ATTAAAGCCCGTAAATCTCTTAAGCTCAAAAAAATATCCTTTATGGATATTGACGAACGGAAGAGGAGCATTGTGGGTAGCCTTTGCGTGCGTATGCTCAAGAATGCGGGTATTGACTGTGAAGTTCAGTTAACGGATGACCTTGACAGTGCCCTTGTCGGAGCTGATTTTGTTGTTACGCAAATTCGTGTCGGCAAGCTGCCTGCCCGCCACCTTGATGAAACAATCCCGATAAAATATGATCTGATAGGTCAGGAAACAACGGGCATCGGCGGGTTCTTCAAGGCATTAAGAACCATTCCGGTGATTAAGAATATCTGTCAACGAATTGAAGCAATATGCCCCGATTCATGGCTGATAAATTTTACCAACCCGTCGGGAATCATTTCAGAATTCGTGCTTAATCACACTAATGTGAAAAGCATTGGACTTTGCAATGTGCCAATAAATATGATTGATGATACAAAGGAGATTAGCGGCAAGGATAGTGAGATCACCTATGTTGGCCTTAATCATCTCAGCTGGATAACCTCTGTAAAAAAAGACGGCAAGGATTTACTTGCAGACATGATAAAAACAGGTTTTTCGCCAAAAGTTATGGAGAACATAAAGGACGACGGGTTTTCTCTCAAGTGCCTGTCGGCGATTAGGGCAATACCATCGTCTTATCTTCAATATTATTATTGCAGAGCGGCAAAGCTTGAGCATCTGAAGTCTGCTGAGAAGAGCAGGGCTCAGGTATGCATGGAAATAGAAAAGCAACTGCTTAATCTCTATTCAAATGAAGAAATCGTGGAGAAGCCTGCGCTGCTTGATAAGAGGGGCGGCCATAAATACTCACTTGCCGCTGTTTCTCTCATTGATTCAATCGTAAATGACAAGAGAGATGTGCAGATTGTAAACATCAAAAACGGCAAAACACTGCCCTTTATGCAGGAAAATGATGTTGTTGAAATTGCTGCGGTAATCGGCAAGCACGGCGCACAGCCCGTGAGTGTTGAAAAAATCAATAACCCGCACATTGTCGGCTTAATGAGAATTGTCAAAACATATGAAAAATACACCGTTGAAGCCGGCTTGACCGGCTCAAACGACGCAGCTATGAATGCTTTGCTTGTTCACCCGCTGATTGGTGATTGGGAAAAGGCAGAAAAATGCTTTGAAGAGATGAAGCAGGCTCACAGAGCATACCTTCCCCAATTCTTTAATGAATAATCGGTAATTAATAGCTTGTTGCGGAGCGGATAACTTATAAATGCGTTTCAATTTTCAGGAGTTAACCGCCCCGCTTATTATTCAGAATAATTAAAAAGAGTCAAATTTTAATTCTTAATGAGATTTAAATTTGTTGACTTTAACGTAGTATTATGGTATCCTATAGGTTAATGTATTGTGGGGAATTGTGTTTATATGCGCAGCTTTTCATAACAGGATTTATTAAGCTGCATAGCAAATTAAGGAGTTATTTTAATGGAATGGACAGGCCTTAACGAATTAAGGGAAAAGTTTCTCAGCTTTTTTGAAAGCAAGGGGCATTTGCGTTTACCCAGCTTTCCGCTGATTCCCCAAGGGGATAAAAGTCTATTGTTGATAAATGCGGGTATGGCACCGATGAAAAAATATTTTACGGGTGAGCTCACTCCTCCCAGCGTCAGAGTCACCACCTGCCAAAAATGCATTCGCACGCCGGATATTGAGCGTGTAGGCAAAACCGCCCGCCACGGCACATATTTTGAGATGCTCGGCAACTTTTCTTTCGGCGATTATTTTAAGCGTGAGGCAACGGCATGGGCATGGGAATTCTGCACAAAGGTGCTTGAAATGGCCCCTGAAAAGCTATATGTAAGCATCTATCTCGATGATGATGAGGCATTTGATATTTGGACTAAAGAGGTTGGCGTTCCGCCTGACCATATGGTTCGGTTCGGCAAGGAGGATAATTTCTGGGAGCTGGGAGCAGGTCCCTGCGGACCTTGCTCTGAGATTTATTATGACCGCGGTGAAAAATACGGCTGCGGTTCGCCGGACTGCAAGGTAGGCTGTGACTGTGATCGATATGTTGAGTTCTGGAACCTTGTTTTTACCCAGTTCAACAATGACGGTAACAATAACTATACAAACCTTGAAAAATGCAATATAGATACAGGCATGGGGCTTGAGCGGCTTGCTTGCATTTCACAGGGCGTTGACAATCTATTTGAAGTTGATACAGTTCAGAGCATTATGAAGCATATTCAGAGGATTGCCGGCGTGCAATACCATGAAAGTGAAAAACATGATGTTTCACTTCGTGTTATTACAGACCATATCCGTAGCACAACCTTCATGATTGGTGACGGTGTCATGCCCTCAAACGAGGGCAGAGGCTATGTTTTGCGCCGCCTATTAAGGCGTGCCGCAAGGCATGGAAAGCTTCTTGGTATTGACCGCACCTTTCTCTCCGAGGTCTGCAAAACCGTGATCGATGAGAATAAGGATGCATACCCGAATCTTGTTGAAAAGCATGATTTTATAATAAATGTTATCAAAAATGAAGAGGAAAGCTTCAATAAAACAATAGATGCCGGGCTTCAGTTGCTGTCCCAAATGCTTGATGATATGGAAAAAACAAATAGAACGGTTCTCATCGGCGAGGATGCCTTTAAGCTATCCGATACCTTCGGCTTTCCGATTGATTTAACAAAGGAAATCCTGGAGGAAAAGAATTACACGGTTGATGAAGAGACCTACGGCAAGCTTGTTCTTGAGCAGCGTGAGCGCTCCAGAAAAGCAAGAAAGGATGCCGGAGCGGACGGGTGGAAGAATAAAGGCATAAACACCGAAGGTCTGTGCAAAACGGAATTCGAAGGATATAAAGCACTTTCAACTAAGGCTGAAATCAAAACTATTATCATTGACGGCGAAAGAAAGGATTACCTTGAGAGCAATACGCCTGCCACATTGGTTTTGGACAAAACTCCTTTCTATGCAGAAAGCGGCGGGCAGGTCGGCGATATCGGAATAATCGAGGGTGAGGACTTCAAATTTGAAGTCGATGTAACCTTTAAAACAAATGACGGCGTTATTCTCCATCATGGCTCAGTTATTAAAGGCGAGGGTGCAAAGCTCGGAGAAATAGTAGTAGCAGCTGTAGATGAAAACTCAAGGTCGGCAATTGCTCGAAACCACACTGCGGCGCATCTTCTTCAGGCTGCGCTCAGGTCTGTTTTAGGCAACCATGTCGAGCAGGCGGGCCAGTTTGTCAATGCTCAAGCTGTTCGTTTTGACTTCACACATTTTGCCGCAATGACCTCTCAGCAAATAAAAGCGGTTGAAAAGCTTGTTAACGAGGAAATACTTAAAGCACAAACCGTTACCATGAAAGAAATGCCGATTGAAGAAGCTAAAAAAATAGGTGCAATAGCATTATTTGGTGAAAAATACGGTGATACTGTGCGAGTTGTCAGAGCAGGGGAATTCTCAACAGAGCTTTGCGGCGGTACGCATATCGGCAATACGGGAAATATTGGGCTTTTTAAAATCATTTCCGAATCCTCAGTTGCCGCAGGTGTGCGCAGGATTGAAGGAGTTACGGGGTTTGGAGTTATTGAGTATATTGACGAAAACGCAAGGCTTATGGAGTCCGCCGCACAGGCAATGAAGTTAGGCAATGTGCAGGAGCTTTCCCGCAGAGCTTCAAGCCTTGTTACTGAGCTGAAAACTAAGGAGAAGGAGCTTGAAAGCGTTTGCTCAGAGCTTTCCGAAATAAAAGCAAGGGCATTAATGGAAAACGCCAAGGAATTTGGCGGAATAAGGCTTATTTCTGCCGTAATTAACGGAGCAACTGCCGAGGATATGCGCACTATGGCTGACAGGGCAAGGGATAGCGGAGAAAACACGGTTGCGGTCATCGGCGGTGTCAATGACAAGGGAACCGCTAGCTTTGCCGTTGCCTGCGGCAAAGATGCAATAAAGCTAGGCGTTCATGCAGGCAACCTTGTCAGAAGTATCGCTCAGATAGCCGGAGGTTCAGGCGGCGGGCGACCTGACAGTGCCATGGCAGGTGCCAAGGTTGCGGGTAAGGCTGATATTGCAGTTAACTCCGCTGAGCGGATAATAAGGGAAATGCTAAAATAGAATCCTTTGTAGGAGTTGATATTATGGATTGTCTGTTCTGCAAAATAGCTAAAGGTGAAATACCATCAAAGAAGGTTTATGAGGATGATGAGGTTCTAGCCTTTTATGACATTGAACCAAAGGCACCGACTCATATTCTCATAATACCTAAGTTGCACATTAAGTCGGCAGCAGAGATAACTGCGAAAAACAGTGCTGTTACAGCACATATTTTTGAAATTGCTGCAAAACTTGCTGATGAACTTAAACTAAAAGATGGGTTCAGAATTGTCACAAATTGCGGCGATTCTGCCGGTCAGAGTGTAAAGCACCTTCATTTTCACCTTTTGGGTGGAAGGGATTTCACCTGGCCTCCGGGCTGATAAAGAAAATATAACGGGGTATGCTTAATGCCGAGGCCACTGGCTGTTTTGGGAATAACCTGTTTTCTAAGTCTGGCGTTGCTTATTGAAATTTCTGTAACGGCTGCAATAATCGTGTTGTGTATTGCGGCAACGGGCTTTGCCGCAACAATGCTGTATAAACGGTCAAGGCAAACGGGAGTTTTCCCGATGGCGTTTTTTGCAGTCTGTTTAAGCTGCGTATTAGTGCTTCTCACAAACGCAAACTACTTTTCCCCAGCCAAAAATCTGGTGGGGGAGGATATTAGCCTTCATGCAAGACTAGTTGATTTACCCCGTGAGGGCGAAGGCAGGTACTACTATACCCTTAAAATGGCCGACAAGGACGGGATTAAACTCAGGCTATCCTGCAAAACCCCCCTTGAAGCAACGCCTTATGATTATGTTGACTTCAAAGGCACTGTATATGAGCTCGGCGGCAATACCGAAACCTTGAGGAACTATTACATATCCTCTGGTGTTAGTCTGGGAGTCTACACCTTCGGTGATATTAATATTACACAATCACAGAGCAGACCCTTGTTTTATCATTTATTGAAGCTGAGAGCTGCCATTAAAAGCTCGGTCGATTCAATTCTTCCCGGGGAAAACGGAGGGCTTGTAACAGCTCTCCTGCTAGGAGATACATCCGGGCTTTCGGCTCAGACCAGAGAGGCTTTTTCTCAAACAGGAGTTGCACACATTTTTTCTGTTTCGGGTCTTCATATGTCTATTTGGGTAATGTCTGTCATGGCGCTGCTTGAAGCATTGAAAGTCAGGCGAAAAATAGCAGCTTCAATTTCAATTCTTTTTATTTTTCTTATAATCGGGCTTACGGGGTTTTCTGTTGCTTGCATGAGGTCAGGATTCATGTACCTGATAATGCTTGCCGGTTATTTCTTCAAGCGAAAGGCAGACCCACTGAACTCTTTGGGCTTTGCCATATTGATAATAGTGATTATGAGCCCTTATGCCGCTATGAGTATCGGTCTGCAGCTTTCATTTTTATCAACTCTCGGCATCATTTGCATATACAGTCCTCTGACAAAGCCGGTATTCCGCAGAATAAACCCAATCGGTTCAAAAATGCTCAAGGCTGTTCTCAAAGTAATTGCAGCCGGCACCTGTGTTACTATCTCTGCGGTAGTATTTACGCTACCTGTTATGATAAGTACTTTTGGCACAGTGTCGTTGGTTACACCGCTATCGAATCTTTTACTCAATTATTCCTGTTCGGTTGCAATGATAACGGGAGGGCTAGGATCTCTGATATCTTTTATTCCCTTTTTATCCTTCATTTCTAACCCGTTGATGCTTATTGCAGGTGCTATGTCAAAATATTCTCTTTGGTGCGTTTTGAGTTTAAGCAAAATTTCTTTTGCATCTATAGGGGTGAGCGATGGGTATATATTTGCATGGCTTGCGTTTTCTATGCTGCTTTTTTCATTTTCAGTGATTATTTATAAGATTAGCGGCAGGAGCTTAATAAAATTGACTTCTATCCTATGTATTATAATGCTTTTTGCGGGTATGCTTTCATTCAATATACTCAACAAGGATGTAACAAAAATAACAGTCATTGATTCAGGCAACGGAACCTGTATTCTTATTACAAAAAAATCTCACGCATTTATGATTGGCTGCGGCGGTGACTTTTTCACTGCGTCCAATGCAGTTAAATATATTCAAAGCAACTCAATAAGCTCCCTGGATTGTCTTCTGATTCCCAGACTCACAGAGTATGAATACGGCCGTGCTGCCGAGCTTATTGAACATAGAAGAGCAGAGCATTATGTCTTCCCTGAACTTGACAGTGTTCTGAAATACTACGGCAGAACAAGAAACTTTACTGTTACCAAAAACTGTGAAATCGAGCTATGGAATCATTTAAAGTGCAGATATGAATATGACCAAAGCTACAGCTATGTATTTCTGGATATTGACGGAACAACCGTGCTTTGCACCTTTAATGTAGGCTGCGATACTTCAAAAATACCGGAAGGATTGAAAAAATCCGATATCCTTATTTGCAGGGCACAGCCGCCCGAGGGGCTTAATATATCGGGCTTTAGTGCTGTTATAGTAAGTGCCGAAGCTGAAAAAGCGGCACAAGTTTTAAACGGTTGCGAATTGTCGCATACAAATGTCTATGCAAGCGCAGGGTCAGGGAATATTGAAATAAAATCAAGCGGAAATTCTGTTTTTTCTGTTAGGAGGCTGAGCTGATGGCGGTCATAACTGAAAAAGAGCTTAAACAGCAAATAAAAAGCGGCAGCTTTGCCAATCTATATGTTTTTTTCGGCGATGAAAGCTATCTCAAAAATTACTATGTCAGCCGAATTTGCGAAAAAGCAGTTGCAAAGGATTTTTATGATTTCAATATGCATAAATTTGACGGCAAAAACACTGCGGTTGACGATATTGTCGATGCGGTTGAGGCAGTGCCGATGATGAGTGAATACAGTTGTATTATTGTGAAGGATTATCCGCTTGATACTGTTTCTAACAATGAGTTTGAAAAACTTGTTTCTCTAGTTTCGGATTTGCCTGAAACCAGTGTACTGATAATTTATTTCGATAATACAACACCTGACAGAAGGAAAGGCGGAAAATTTTCAAATATCCTTAATATTGCACAGAATAAGGGAGCCGTTTGCGAGCTTAACAAGCTCAGCATTCCCCAACTGCAAAAAATATTAACTTCCGGTGCACAGAAACGGGGTTGCTCAATAGAATACTCCGAGTGCGTTTATTTTATAAACAGTGTTGGTGACGATTTGAATCTTCTCCTCAACGAGTTGGATAAGCTCTGCTTTTATGTAAAAGACGGAAAAATTACAAAAGCTGATATTGATGAGGTATGCATTAAATCCGTTGAGGCAAGAGTTTTTGATTTAAGCAAAGCTCTGATTTCAAATAATTGCGACAAAGCATTCTCTGTTATTGATACTCTGTTTTTGCAGAAAACCGAACCTGTCATTATTGCAGGTGTACTTATTTCCGCCTATGTTGATATGTACAGGGCAAAACTGGCAGTGCTTGCCGGCGAGAGGGCTGAGAATGTTTCAAAATATTTTAACTATAAAAACAAGGAATTCCGCTTGCGAAATGCCGCAAAGGATGCATCGCGACTAACAGTTACTCAACTGAAGCTATGTCTTGAAGAATTGAGCAATGCCGATGAGCTGTTAAAAGGTTCCGGCTTTGATTCCCGGCTAGTTCTTGAGCAGTGTATGTCCG
>JAAZFZ010000329.1 GCA_012511485.1 Clostridiales bacterium
CAAAGGTCACGGCGGAATTGTTGAAACAGAGCAGGGGAGTGCAGGCGTTTATAAAGACGAGCAGGGCAAAACCTATACCGTCAGCCCTACCTGCACACATCTTGGCTGCAGGCTCGAATGGAATCCCGATGAAAAAAGCTGGGACTGTCCCTGCCACGGCTCAAGATTTGATTATAAAGGCAATCTGCTTGACAATCCCGCACAGACGGATATATCAGAATAGCTAATGCTTTAAAAAAGACCGCAAAAGGCGCGGCAATGCAACCCCTTTTGCAACAAGGGAAACATCCCATATGCAACGAGCAGTTTGCGGTTCCCGAAAAATTTGAAGAGACCTGTAAAGGCATATAACTTTACAGGGAAACTGGCATTGCTGCTATGCTGCCGTTAACCTGAATAACGAATAGCCCCTCAGAATCCATTTATTGTCTGCAACGGGAAGTTATTTTTAGATAAAGCAAGCGGGCGAATTTCTTCGCCCACTTAAAAATCAGGTTATGCTATGCGGCTGAACAGGTGTTCAGCCGTTTTTATCAGCGCACTATCCTATAGTAAGACCTTCACCTACACAGGATTTCTACTCTTTTATTATGTTGCCTGCAATATCCCTCAGAGTGTCGAGCCTTTCATGAGCGTCATTTCTCCCCTTTGCTCTGACAGAGTAATACACCTTGAGCTTAGGCTCCGTCCCCGACGGGCGGACAGCCAGCCATGAGCCGTCCTCAAAAATAAACTTGAGCACATTCTCCTTAGGAAGTCCCTCAAGCCCTGTGCCGTAATCCTTAACTGCCTTCAAACCGCCAAAAATTTCCGCTCCCCTTGAGCGAAAATCCGCCATAATAGCTTTTATCCGTTGCGCTCCGTCTTTACCACTGAATGTGAAGGAGTCAAGTGCGTCAAGGTAGAAGCCGTACTCCTCATATATATCCTCAAGCGCGTCAACAAGCGTTTTGCCTCTGTTCTTAAAATATGCCGCCATTTCGCATATGAGCATTGAGGCAACAACGGCATCCTTATCCCTCGAATGAGTGCCCACAAGGTAGCCGTAGCTTTCCTCATAGCCGATAACAAAATCCTTTTCTTCGGTTTCCTCATAGTGATTTATTCTGTCACCGATATACTTAAAGCCTGTGAGTGTTTCGACAATGTTCAGCCCGTATCTGCGTGCGATATTTGCACCTAGCTCGTTTGTGACAATTGTTTTTACAAGAGTCGATTTGGGGGTAAGCTCCGCCTTTTTCATCATTAGCACAAAGCTAACCAGCAACGCGCCTATCTGGTTGCCTGTGAGGAGCCTGAATTCTCCGCCGTGCCTGACGCCGACACCCACTCTGTCACAGTCGGGGTCAGTTCCCAGAACAATATCCGCATTTTCCTTTTTTGCCTGATTTAAGGCGAGCGTCAAAGCGTCCCTCTCCTCCGGGTTCGGGGAGCGCAGTGTTGAGAAGCTGCCGTCGGGTAGCTCCTGCTCCTTGACAACGGAAACATTCATGTCACGCAGAACTCTGCGAACCGGCACATTGCCCGTCCCGTGAAGGGGAGTAAATATTATTTTTAAATCCGATTTTTCGGTATAAAGCTTTTGTTTTTCAACCGCCTTTGTGAATTCGTCAAGAACCTCGTCACCTATGCTTTTAATAAGTCCCGTTGCCACAGCCTCCTCCTCTTTCATAAAGGGGATTGCCTTTAAGTCCTCAACCGCATAAACATGTTTAATGATTTCATTTGCATATTTGGGTACAATCTGGCAGCCCTTGCTGTCATAGATTTTATAGCCGTTATATTCCTTGGGATTATGGCTTGCGGTGATGACAATGCCGGCATTGCATTTAAGGTGCCTAACAGCAAAAGAAAGCACCGGAGTCGGCATGAGCTTATCAAAAAGAAAAACTCTTATTCCGTGGGCAGAAAGCACACAGGCGGCAAAATGTGCAAATTGCCTTGAATTATTCCTTGAATCAAAGGCTATTGCAACGCTTATTTTACCTTTATAGACTGACTTGAGG
>JAAZFZ010000330.1 GCA_012511485.1 Clostridiales bacterium
GGTATGTCCATGACGGGCGGCTCCACTTCAAAATTGCGCTCGGCTGTAATCGGAACACTTATCTTCTTCATTTTGAACAACGGATTGACTCTTTGGGGTCTTGATCCAAACTATGTTGACATTGTCAAAGCTATATTTTTCCTGTTTACGGTAACAATATCCATTGATCGTTCACAGTATGAAACTATTACTTAAACGATTGGTGAATATGAAATTCAAATTATCAAAAGGAGAAAAAAATATGAAAAAAAAGTTCAGAAGAATCTTGACTAGCACACTGGCAATTGTTCTGGCGGCATCTCTTTGCTTAGGTTTTGTCGGATGTACAAAACCCGCCGATGGTGACCAGGGCAGCACCAACAATGCTGGAGACAACACTGAAAAAGTTAAGGTCGGTATGATTTGGTACGGCAACACGGATGCCATGGGCGGCACATTCTACTCATGGGCAAATCACGCTGCGGAAGTCCTCAATGTTGAACTCGTTTGGAAGCTCGGCAGCTTTACCACCGCTGATGAATTGACTGACTGCGAAAACCTCATCAGTGCCGGTTGCGAAGGCATTTACTTCATCCCGATGGATACCTCAGCTAACCTTCAGCTCGGCAATGCTTGCAATGATGCAGGTGTTTACTGGTCAACAAGTAACCGCGATATCATCGACAATGACGTTCTTGAAGCTTGCGAAGCTAACCCCTACTTTGTAAACCGTATTTATGACAACAGCTATGATGTCTGCAAGCAAATGGTTAAGGTTATGGCAGAAAAGGGTATTAAAGAGGTCTGCATGCTTTCAGGTGACCCGACAGACGCAATGATGGTTGACAGAAACAAAGGCTTCATCGATGGCGCAAAGGAATTCGGCGTAAAAATCCTTGCTACATCCCAGCTAGTTTCCGGCGACTCAGCTACCAATGTTGACAGCGTAAACAACTTCCTGACCCTTTATCCAAATATGCAGGGTATCCTTGCAGTTTCCGGCACCGCAGGTGTTGGCGAAGCAATCATTACCGCGCTTGAAAGCTCCAACAGAGAAAAGGGCTCCATCAAGGTAGCAGCATTTGATACTTTTGATGGCAACAAAGAAGCATTTGAAAACGGCTGGCTTGCAGCAAGCTGCGGCGGCTACACAAGTGAGTGCCTTGTTTCCTTCATCTCTCTGATTAACAGAATTCGTGGCAATGTTATATCCGATGAGGTTGCTGTTATGAGCCTTTCCCCGCTGCTTATCACAAGTGCAGAAGAAATGGATATCTTCTCACAGTATGTTGACAATCCAGAAGTTCAGCTCTACAGCGATGACATGATTAAGAGCCTTGTTGGCCCTGATGTCAAAGTTGAAGACTATCAGAAGGTTTTGGACGATTGGAGCATCGACTTTGTTAAATCAGCAGTCGGTCTGGAATAATCAGATATTATTAAATTGGATTTATTATTAAACAAGTGTTGAGGTGAAATTAATGAATAAAGCTTTGGTTACTATTCGAAATTATGCATTATCGGTATTGGCACCGGTATTAATGATAGCACTTTTGCTGTTAGTTTCACCCGAAACGCGATCAGTTAGTGCCGTCATCTCCCTGCTCCGGCAGGGATTTGCACCGGCCGTGCTCGGATGGGGCGTACTTTTCAACATGAAGGTTGGCAACTGGGATTTCTCTATCGGTGCCAGGTTTGTGCTCGCAACGATTCTTTCAGGCAATTTGGCCATGCAGATGAATCTCGGAATTCCCGGACTGGTTGTAATTACCATTGTTATTTCTCTTGTATTGGCTATTATCGTCGGCCTTGCTTACAAATTTCTCAGAATCCCGACCCTCATTGCTTCAATCGGAATCTGCCTGATTTTTGAAAGCCTTACCAGAATCATTTACGGAGGCGCAGGTACGCACATTACCGCTGATTATATGCTCCTCGGTACATCTCCGTATGATTTAATTGCTTTTGTTATCTGCTTTGCAATCGCCGCCTTATTCTATTTCAAGAGAAAAATAGGCTATAATGTGCGCGCTGTCGGTAGCAACCCAACCGTTGCACAGACAAACGGCATAAACGCTCTAAACACAAAAACGATGGCTTTAATAATTTCGGGTCTTTTCGCAGGTCTCTACTGTGTACTGAGCCTGAGCAAATCGGGCGTGTGCTCCGCAGTTTCCGGAACTTTAGGAAGCGCCGCAACCGTATTCGACGCTATGATGTGCGTTCTGATAGGTATGGCAATTTGCGGCAAGGGCAACATTATCCTTTCAATTTACAGTGGAGCACTTATCACACAAATTTTGAAGATGGGCATGATGGCAATCGGCCTACCCACCACATACAACAAGGTTGTTATTGCCGTGTTCGTAGTTCTTTTCATGGTTTCGTCTTCGAAATCCGGTTCCTTAAAGAGTTTTACAGGAAAGTTCCATCGTAAGGCAAAAGCATGCTGAAGTGACACTGACCGAAAGGTCGCGTAATATTTATAAATGGGGGAGAATAAGATTATTTTCCCCCATTAATAAAAAAGGGTGAATAACGCGTCAATCCCTGATATTAAGAGGAAGGCGTATTTAACATGAAGATTCGCATTTTATTCAGACAGATACAGCAGGTATCCCCTGAAAACCGTCAAAAACAAGCAGAACTTGAACACAGAAGCGATTTAGCCTGTGTGCGCATAGGAATTCCGCTGCCGCAGCGAATGCGTCCGTTTACAGGAAATATGGATTCCCGTATCCGCATATCCGAAAGAGAATATGACTCAATAGCTGAATTTACCCGCTTGCATATGCTGTGGGAAAACGATGAAGAATGTCAGCAGATAGCTAAAGAATGGGAACATTGCTATGATTGGCAGCGCCAGGAAATTCTTTATGTCGATGATATTCGTGACCCGATTATTCCCTGGATTCAAATGGCGGCAGAACAAGGTAAAACGATTCGCTATACCGTGAATCCTAACTATAAAATGCCAAATGAGCAGAAAACGGAAGGTGAGATATAAAAATGAGATTTATGTATCGCCAGACGCAAAACATTCCATTTGAAAAGTGGCTTCAAGAATTGGAGCTGGAACGCAAAACCGATGAAGAAGAAGCAAGGCTCGGCCATCCGATACCCCGCCGTTACCGCTATTATTCGGGAGCAGAAAATTCTCAGACAAGAGTCCACGAGCGTGTTTATGAAGATTTTGAAGCCTTCGGAAAAATGTTTGAGGCATGGGCTGACGACGAAATATGTCAAAAAATAGAGGTTGAACGGCACAATTATTATAATTGGGAGAGGGAAGAGCTTCTCTATGTGGATGAGCCGATTGACATAGAAGCACTCAAAAAAGAATTGCTTTCACAGGGCAAGCAGATTGCCGGGATTTATCAGGACTGAAACGAATTATACTGTTGCCGGAGCAAACTGTGATGGCCTGCTTGCATTATTAAAAAACACACTAAACAGTAATTACAATATGTAAGAATATAATGGAGATCAATTATTATGAAAGTTTTAGCACTTGATTTCGGCGGAAGCTCCGTTAAATACGGAATCGTCGATGAGAATGCAGTAATCACCGAATCCGGGAAGCTTCCTGCACCTCTTTCTTCTGCTGATGAATTTACAGACACGGTGAAAAGCCTTTATGAAAAGTATAAAGATACCGTGTCAGGCATCGGCATCAGCCTACCCGGAAACATAGACCCCGAAACCGGTGTGCTTTTCGGGAGCGGCGTTTATACAGAACTGTACGGCAAAAGCGTGACCGATATTGTTAGGGAAAAATGCAATGTTCCCGTTACCATTGAAAACGACGGAAAGTGCGGCGCGCTCTCTGAAGCTTGGAAGGGCTCTTTGCAGCATTGCAATGATGGTATTGTTATTATTCTCGGCTCCGGAATTGCCGGTGGACTTATCAAGGACCACAAAATCCACAGCGGCAAGGGCTTCAACGCAGGTGAGTTTTCGTATATGATTACTACCCCCGGCGATTATAGTATGCTCTCATCTGCTTGTATGTCTGTCGGTATGCTCGGCGTTACCTACAAGCTTTGCAAGCTGAAGAATCTTGACCTTTCCGTTCAGGATTCCAGCCCGACATTACTTTTTCTTGATAGCCTTTTTTCTTCAAAATACCCTGCTTCGACTGGCGAGCCAAAAAAGATTAAGGCTGACGGCAAACAGTTCTTCAGCTGGGTTAATCAGGGCGACGAGGATGCTTTGCAAGTCTATAAAGAGTTCATGGAGTCTTTGGGAGCACTTGCCTTCAATGCACAGATATGCTTTGCACCCGATAGAATCGTCATCGGCGGCGGGCTGAGCATGGAGGAGCGCGTGATTCCGGATTTGCAGGCAGAGATAGATAAATACTATGCCGGCTACGGCCTCGGTGATAAGATGAGAGCCGAAATTGTCCGCAGCACTTATAGAAGTGAGTCGAATCTTTACGGAGCGACATACAATTTTATTATTCGTAATACATAAAGGAGTTGTAATACCATGTTTCCTAAAAATATTCTTTGGGGCGGCGCCACTGCTGCCAATCAGATGGAAGGTGCATATCTCGAAGACGGTAAAGGTCTTTCAATTCAGGATTTAATGCCGCACGGGGTTGCAGCTCCGCACACACAAGAGCCCACACCTGATAATCTGAAGCTTATCGGAATTGATTTTTATCACCGCTATGCGCAGGATATTAAGCTTTTTGCACAAATGGGCTTCAAGGTTTTTCGTATGTCCATCGCCTGGTCCAGAATTTTTCCCAACGGTGATGATGCGCAACCAAACGAAATGGGTCTTGCATTTTATGATAAGGTCTTTGATGAATGCCACAAATACGGCATTGAGCCTCTTGTTACCCTTTCCCACTACGAAACTCCTCTTAATGTGGCAAAGAAGTATGACGGGTTCAGAAGCCGCAAAACAGTAGATATGTTCGTCAAATATGCACGAACTGTTTTCAAAAGATATAACGGAAAGGTCAAATATTGGCTTACCTTCAATGAGATTAATACTGTCCTTTCCGAGCCTTTTATGAGTGGCGGCATTTGGACCGATAAGAACGAGCTTTCCCTCGGCGACAAATTGCAGGCTATTCATCATGAGCTTGTAGCATCAGCTTCTGCTGTCAAAATCGCGCATGAAATAAATCCCGAAAACAAGGTTGGCTGCATGGTCCTCGCCCTTCCGATTTATCCGTTAACTCCCAATCCGAGCGATGTTTTGAAGGCTATGGAAATGAACCATAATAATCTGCTCTTTACGGATGTTCAGGCGCGCGGCTATTATCCGTCATATGCAAAGCGTTGGTATAAAGATAACAACATCAAATTGGTTATTGATGACGGGGATGAGGAAATACTCAAAAACTCAGTTGACTTTATATCATTCAGCTATTATTGGAGCCTTTGTGCTTCGTCTGTCCCCAAAAACTTCAAGCAGATGTATTTCTCGGATGCTGTGCCGAATCCTCATTTGAAGGCAACCGATTCGGGCTGGCAGATTGATCCGCAGGGTCTTCGCTATATTCTCAACGAGTTCTATGAACGCTACCAGAAACCATTGTTTATTGCAGAAAACGGTCTCGGTGCGTATGACGAGCTTGTTAAGGGCGAGGACGGCAGCTATACCGTTAATGACGATTACCGCATTGAATTCCTTCGCGAACACTTGCTTGAGGTTGAGCAGGCAATTGAAGACGGTGTGGATATTATGGGCTACACTTCATGGGGCTGTATTGACCTTGTCAGCGCCTCTACCGCAGAAATGGAAAAACGCTATGGGTACATCTATGTTGACCGTGATAACAAGGGTAACGGTACACTGGAGCGCTACCGCAAAAAGAGCTTTTATTGGTATAAGAAAGTAATTGAAACGAACGGTGCAAGTCTTCACGACTGAACCTTTTCGAAAACTGAGACACAGGAGATGATTGCAATGGCACAAATGAAAACAAACGCCTATCCTTACCACGCTCCGAAAAAATATCCCAAGAAGGATTTGCACGGAAGAGTGCGTATGCTCATGATGCAGTATAAGGACTTCAAGCGGTTTCAAAAGTTCTATGTAAATGTGTTTGGCTGGGATATGTTTGAGCTTCCCGAAGCGGCGGGCGGAGCAAAGAAAGGCAGCGACAAGCCGTCTCTTCTGATTGCAACCGGTCCCAGCTACGAAACTTGGGAGGGTCTCAACCCCGGGCATATGAATGTAATGGTATCTCAAGCCGAAGGTGATGTAAATACGCCATTTCCGAGCATGGAAGTTCATATGGACGAGCCGTTTGCAAATACAATAAACAATGTGACCGCACATGGAGGGAAATTGATTGGGGATATGCCCGCCGAAAGAGATGACTGGATGGTAATGGCGCAAGTGCATGATCCTTCAGGGAATCTGTTATCTTTGGGTAAATGCCCTATCTCAATAATATGGGAAGAACCCGAGGCCGGCTACGATCAGGATTGATCGTCAAATAAAAACAACTATTGCCGAGAAAGGAGAATTAGGTATGCAAGAAGTAAAAAAGACAGATAACTATCCGTATCGAGAACCCAAAAAGTATCCCAAAAAAAGCCTGCATGGGCGCGTTCGTTTCGGGCAGCTATGCTATAACGATTTTAAGCGTTTTCAAAGGTTTTATGTCAATGTATTCGGATGGGATATGTTTGAACTCCCAGAAGCTGCTGGTGGAGAGAAGAAGGGCAGCGAAAATCCTGCGCTGCTGATTGCAACCGGACCCAGCTATGAAACATGGGAAGGCTTGAATCCGGGCCATATGAATATGGGAGCAAGATACACCGAAGGGGAAGTCGGAGCTCCAACAATTATGATGGTATGTCATATGGACAGGCCTCTGAAGGTTACTGCACAGGAGATTATTGATAACGGAGGCAGCATCGTTGGAGAAATACCCGATGAGCGGGACGGATGGAGCAGCTCTTTGATTGCAAAGGACCCATCCGGGAATATACTTCCTATGTGGAAGTGCCCGAGTTCCAGAACTTGGGAGGAGCCTGAAGCAGGGTATGACAAAGACTAAACTCAACTCAAGAAAGGATGAATGTAATGGCAGAAAAAACAAAGGTATATCCGTATCGTGCACCAAAAAAATACCCCAAGAAGAGCCTGCACGGACGCCCTCGCTTCCTGCTTTTATCCTATAAGGATTTCAAGCGTTTCCAGAATTTCTATGTCAATGTATTCGGGTGGGATATGTTTGAACTTCCCGAAGCGGCGGGCGGAGCAAAGAAAGGCAGCGACAAGCCGTCTCTTCTGATTGCAACCGGTCCCAGCTACGAAACTTGGGAGGGACTCAACCCCGGGCATATGAACTGCATGGCTGAGTATGCTCAGGATGATTTAATAAAACCTACGCTAATGGCAGAGATTCATATGGATAGGCCTGTCGCAGATACCGTTGCAGAAATGGTAGAATACGGAGCAACCCTTGTGGGAGAGCTTCCGCAGGAATCCGACGGCTGGGTTAGCCAGGCGTTTGTTAAGGACCCCTCAGGCAACGATATAAAGCTTTGGAAATGCCCGCCTTCTCGTACATGGGAAGAGGTTGAGGCAGGCTACGATAAGGAATAAGGAGGAAAAAATAATGAAGAAGATTTATACATGCTATGTTTGCGGCTTTCCGTTTGCATTAGAGGATGACGCAGTGCCGGAGCTTTGCCCTTCCTGCAACTCCTCGAAGGATAATTATCTTGTAGAGCCCTGGAATGGAAGCATCGAAGCAAGAAGGATTCATGTTGATTTCCCGAAGCCCGATCCTAATTGGGATCCGATGAATATTTCCTATCATCATCCCAAGCAGTTCCCCGCTCGCACAAGGCACGGTAGAGTCAGAAGATTCGTTCTGCCTTATGACGAGGGCAAGCTCGAGCAGACCCGCACCTTTTATAAGGATGTCATGGATTGGGATATGTTTGATACCGAGCATTCCGACCCCAAGCATCCGTTGATATTCTGCGCAACCGGCCCCGGCAATGCAAACTGGGAGCCTAAGTTCCCGTCATTCGGTTATGGTTACCTCAGAGCAAAGGGCGACGACGACACAGGTGCTGACCCGAGGTTCGTTGTTGAGGTTGACAATATCGAAGATACCCTCAAAAATGTTGTTGAATTCGGCGGCAAGGTTCTCAAAGAGAGATTTACTGTTGAAGGAAATGATTATGCAGTCGTTCAGGACGGCGAGGGCAATGCAATGTATATTTGGGAAACACCCTCAACTGTTACATGGGATGAGCCGGAGAGCCAGAATATCTCGTTCAGAGGCTGATTCACGCAGTAGAAGAGCAAGAGCGTTGTGAATGATTAGGGTTCCGATAGGTATATAGCTTTATTGTATGAACTCTGCGGTCACAACCGGAAAGCTCCCCAAAAACAAAGAGGCGGTGCAGCAAGGCTGCACCGCTTTTTAATTGACGCCTTTTTGAGTCCGTCTGCACGACCCCGAAAAGCTATTAAAATAGAACAGAATATCAAAAAAAGTTGCCCAAAA
>JAAZFZ010000331.1 GCA_012511485.1 Clostridiales bacterium
CATAGCCCACATGACCCGACGCCCCTGTAATCACACATAATCTGTTCCCTTTCATATGCTTCACCCTTTGAATAATAATAACAAGTATATCATAAATTATCAAAAATAAAAGAATTTATTATTATTTTTTTCTTCATTTTTTATATTTTTTTGTATTATTTCCCGTTAAAAATGTATGGGCGTTTTATTATTTATGCCTTGATGTGTCTTGAGAAATATTGACATTTTACCGCTGCGGGGATATTATTGTTGGTGTAATCATGTAACCGAGGAGGTAAATATATGTACAAAGGCAAGTATGTTCTGGCTCTTGACCAAGGAACAACCAGCTCCCGTGCCATCGTTTTTGACAAGAAGGGTAATATTATCTCAAAGGCCCAAAAGGAATTTGACCAAATATATCCCCAGGCAGGCTGGGTTGAGCATGACCCTATGGAAATACTGTATAGCCAGATTAATTCGGTAACAGGCGCTCTTTCAGGCGAAGTCTGCTCCGCACGGGATATTGCCTGCATCGGCATCACAAACCAGCGTGAAACTACCGTTTTGTGGGACAGGCAGACAGGCAAGCCGATTTACAATGCCATTGTCTGGCAGTGCCGCAGAACTGCAGAGCTTTGTGAAAAGCTCAAGGCACAAGGTCTTTGTGATTACATAAAGGAAAAGACGGGGCTTTTAATCGACGCCTATTTCTCCGCTACAAAAATCAAGTGGATACTTGACAATGTCCCCGGTGCCAGAGCACTCGCAGACGCAGGTGAGCTTTTGTTCGGCGCTGTTGAAACCTGGCTTATCTGGAACCTTACGGGCGGCAAGGTTCATGTGACGGACTATTCAAATGCCTCACGCACAATGCTCTTTGATGTTGATAAGCTTTGCTGGGATGAGTACCTTTGCAATGTGCTGGATATTCCGATGAACATACTTCCAAAGCCCGTGCCCTCGAGCATGGTTTACGGTGAGGTTGCACACAATATTCTCGGAATTGAGCAGCTGGCAGGAGTGCCTATCAGCGGTGCGGTCGGTGACCAGCCCGCAGCACTGTTCGGTCAGGCATGCTTTGAGGTAGGTCAGGCGAAAAACACTTATGGTACAGGCTGCTTCCTTCTAATGAATACAGGCGAAAAAAGAGTCAATTCCAAGAATAACCTGCTCACAGGTGTTGCCTGGGGTATCGGCGACAAGGTCGAATATGCCATTGAGGGCAGCGCATTCAATGCAGGCTCGGTCATAAAATGGCTCAGGGGTGAGCTGCACCTGATAGATAAGGCAAGCCGCTGCGACGAGCTTGCCGAAAGTGTGCCGGACTCAAACGGCATTTATCTTGTGCCGGCATTTACCGGCCTCGGAGCACCGTATTGGGATATGTATGCAAGAGGCTGCATCGTGGGGCTTACCAGAGGTGTAAACAGGGCACATATCGCAAGGTCGGTGCTTGAATGCATCACCTATCAGGTGACGGATTTGCTTGAAGCGATGACTGCTGATTCGGGCATAAAGTTTTCGGAGCTGAGAGTTGACGGTGGCGCCAGCGTTAGCAATATAATGCTCCAGATTCAGGCAAACATGATTCAGGCAAAGGTTGACCGCCCGAAAACAATCGAAACAACAGCACTGGGAGCCGCATATCTTGCGGGAATTGCAGTCGGATACTGGAAGGATAAGAACGAAATTCAAAGCAACAGGGAAATCGACAGGATTTTCACTCCGCAAATCAGCATTGAGGAGCGCAACAAGCTCTATTCGGGCTGGAAGCGTGCCGTTGAGCGCTCCTTGGCATGGGAAAATCAAGTCTGATATATATTTACAGGAGGATTGCAAATGGACTATCTAAAAGAATCATTAAGGCTCCACTATGAATGGAAAGGCAAGCTTGAGGTTACTGCCCGTGCAAAGGTCAACAACAAGGAGCAGCTTTCTCTTGCCTATACTCCGGGCGTTGCCCAACCGTGCCTGGAAATTCAAAAGGATATCAGCAAAAGCTATGACCTAACAAGGCGATGGAACACTGTTGCCGTTATTACCGACGGAACAGCTGTTCTGGGGCTTGGCGATATCGGCCCTGAGGCAGGCATGCCTGTCATGGAGGGCAAATGTGTGCTTTTCAAGGAGTTCGGCGGTGTTGATGCCATACCGCTGTGCGTGCGCACAAAGGATGTTGATGAATTTGTGAATGCCGTTACCCTTATGCTCGGCAGCTTCGGCGGTGTGAATCTTGAGGATATTTCTGCTCCCCGCTGCTTTGAAATCGAAAAAAAGCTCAAGGAGCGCAGCGATATTCCGATTTTCCATGATGACCAGCACGGCACTGCCGTAGTCTGTACAGCTGCAGTAATAAATGCACTCAAGGTTGTCGGAAAGGATATAAAGGATTGCACAATTACCTTCAGCGGTTCCGGTGCTGCAGGAGTTGCCATTGCAAAGCTGTTCAACTCTCTCGGAGCTAAAGATATTATCATGTGCGACCGCAAAGGAATAATCTGCGACGGCGATGAATTGGCTCCCGCAAAGCCGCAAATTGCAGATTTCACCAATAAGAACAGGAAAAAAGGCTCCCTTGCGGATGCCATGGCAGATGCCGATATTTTTGTCGGTGTTTCCGCACCCGGTATTGTAACGAAGGAAATGGTTTCTTCAATGGCAAAGGACGCTATTGTTATGGCTATGGCTAACCCTGTGCCTGAAATTATGCCCGACCTTGCAAAAGCGGCACGAGCAAGGGTAATCGGCACCGGGCGCAGCGACTTCCCGAATCAGATTAACAATGTGCTTGCATTCCCCGGCATTTTCAGGGGCGCTCTGGATGTGCGTGCTAGTGACATCAATGAGCAGATGAAAATTGCCGCCGCGAGGGCTATTGCCTCCCTCGTCTCGGACGTTGAAATGACACAGGACTATATCCTCCCCAAGGCATTTGATGAGAGAGTCGGCCCAACGGTTGCAAAGGCAGTCGGCAAGGCAGCACGGGACAGCGGAGTGGCAAGGATATAATATTATTCATATTGAATAGGGTATTACAGGTCTGATACTCTATTTGGATGCAGGGCAGAGGTGTA
>JAAZFZ010000332.1 GCA_012511485.1 Clostridiales bacterium
GTTCTTTATATCGCTCTATAAGAACTTCTTCAGATGAAACATAGTCGGTTTTGTAGTCTACTATTACCAGCTTGTCGTTTTCAATAAAAACGCAGTCAGCTATTCCTTGCAAAAGGACTGATTCATTATCAAAGCTTTTTAAATCTTCATATAGCTCCGATACAGGTATATTTATTGTAAATTTCCTCTCGCGCATTACGGATTCGGCGTTAAATATTCTTTTTGCAAGGTTGCCGGTAAAGAAAGCGTCAATCTTTTTGAGTGAAACAGCCTGCCCCTCCTGCTCCGAAAGAAAGCCTTTATCTACAAGCCTCCTACATTCTGCCGCAGAGTCGGATTTTGCCAGTGAATAATCTGCAAATTGCATGAATTTGTGGGTGGCAGTTCCCTTTTGTGCAGGAGTCAACCCCTCGTTGCTCAGGAAAGCCGGGCGGGATGAGGCAAAGAACTCCCTGTTAATATAGTCATCTTTCAAATGAGAAGCGGCACGTTTTGCAGTCACTTCGCCCAGAGCGGCATATTTATATTTGAATGAAAGCCTTTCCTCAACATTTTTTAGAAGCTCGTTATTTACTTTATATTCCTGTAATTGAGGAATCTCATCTTCTTCATACCCGTTTGAACTATTAATAACTGTTTTTAGCTTAAAGTTCGCATTGATAATAAATGAGGAATCAATGCCTGCGAGTTCACGGAGCTTATGACTGTCAGGGTGGCGTAAAGCGGCAGATATAATCCAGTCGGCAAAACTATTGCATTGATAAACAGAAAATGAATTCAAAGCAGTATTAGTTGATATATTTGCGCATAATGAATTGAGATGTTTGCACGCATTATCAAAGGACATTACACATATGAGGCGCTCTTTTGCCCTTGTCATTGCAACATACATAACCCTGAGCTCTTCACTCTTCTGGCTTTTTTCCAAAGCGAGTCTGGCCGCACAATGCGAGAGTGTATCAAACTCAATAAGGGCATTTATATCTTTTCGGTGCAGACCAATGCCGGCAGCAGGATGGATAATAAGTTTTCTTTTCATATCCTGTAAATTAAAGTTATTCTGACATGATGCAAGAATACAGACCGGGAACTCAAGGCCCTTGCTGCCATGCATTGACATTATCCTTACTACATTGGCAGAATCGGAAATTTGATTCGCTTGTTCAACATCATCGCATTTTTCACTTATTTTATCAATGAAACGAATAAAGCCCGAAATGCTGTTGTTATCAGATATACTGTATTTTTCGGCATAGTCCTCCAACAGCCTTAGATTCGACCTGCGCTGCTCTCCGTTTGGCATTGCACCAACTATTGCCAGATACCCTGATTCCTCCAATAACTTCTGCACCAGATTTGAAGAGCTGCAGGCAGAGCAATACATCCTCAGCCTTTCTAATTCACCCAGAAAATCCGAGCATTTTTTATCTCCCCGTTTTTGAGCAGCCAAAAGGCAATGGTATATTGAACAACTAGGTTCATTTATCCTCAACTGAGCCAGCTCATCTGGAGAAAAGCCGTAAATCGGAGAAAACATAACACTTATTAACGGGACATCCTGAAGAGGGTTATCAAGAACTCTGAGCAGGGAAATCACAAAATAAATTTCAGGCACATTAAAAAAACCGCTTTTATTGTTACAGTAAACAGGAATATTCTGCTCGATTAATGCTTGTGCAAAGCACTGCGCTTTATCTTTTGCCGAGCGAAGTAAAATACAAAAATCTCGGAATTCCGCAGGGCGCTGCTTATTTGCTTCATTTATCATAAAGCCGTCATCAATCATTTTTCTTATCAATCTTGCTACATAATCTGCCTGTTCTGACATCTTATCGTTTCCGCTGCCCTTGTCATACTCAAGGATATGTATTTCGGTATCCGCCTGATTGTTTTCGGGGTATTTTGCACCGGCGACAAGGCGTTCACCTGAAGAATAATCTACCTCGCCCATGGCACGGGACATAAGCTGGCTGAAAATGTAATTAACTGTATCAATTATTCCTTTGCGGCTTCTGAAATTCCTGTCAAGGTAGATGCTCGCCGGGTAATCATTCCCGTTAAACAAGGGCATTGAGTCACGGCGACGAAGGAAAATTTCTGGCATCGCCTGCCTGAAGCGGTATATGCTCTGCTTAACATCGCCTACCATGAAAATATTGCTTTCATCCCTTGAAATGGCACTAAAAAGCATATCCTGCGTTTCGTTAATATCCTGATACTCATCAACAAGGATTTCTTCAAATCTCTCTGATAATTCCTTTGCCAGCTCAGTTTTAAAAATACTTCCATCACTGTTTTTTTCGACCAGCAAATCAAGCGCAAGGTGTGTGATATCTGAAAAATCAAAGCCGTTTGCTTTTGACTTTAGCAAAGAAAATTCATTTGAAAACATTTTGACTGCCTGAATAAGCTTATTGACCAGCGGAGATAAATAGTTTAAATCATCTTCAAATTCTGCAATACTTGAACACATTAGCTTTTCAGTTATTTTTTTTATTATATCCTTATATTTTCCGCGTCTTTTTTGTGCAAGGGATTTGTACGAGCTTTCATAACCGCTCGGAGTTCCTGAAAAACTGACATATGACGGTTTTTCGAGAGAGCTTCTGATACTGTCCCAATCTTGAGCTTCCACCGTCTGCAGCCAGGAATCAAACATTTGAATATCGGCAGCAAACGCATTTGAATAAGCGTTGAAAACAATCTCGTCTTTTTTAATGTAATCGTGAGTATCTTTAGCCATATCTCTGCAGTATGTCAAAGCGTTTTTAACATAATCAAGAATCAATTTAATTCTGTAATCCTGCTTTGAGAAGCTGCAAAAATTATGCTCAAGCTTATCAAGCCAGTCATACGGGAAAGGATATGCAATCGAAAAATCGTATAGCTCTAAAACCGAGTTGATAAGTACACTATCGTCCTTGCCGGTATGCAGAAGCTCAACCAGTTCAATGAATTCCTTAGAATTTTCCTGATACAGCATTTCGATAACTTCCGTTATCGCTTCATTACGAATCAAGGTAAGCTCGCTATTATCAAGCATTTTAAAATCAGGGTCTATTCCTAGGATATGAAAGTTTTCTCGAACAAGCTCGCCGCAAAAGCTATCTATCGTGCAGATATGAGCGAACGGCAAAAGCATTTGTTGGCGGAGCAGCCTTTTATCCCCCGGGTTTTCGGCAAGACGCTTTGCAACCGCTGCTTCAATTTTCTCTTTCATCTGCTGAGTTGCCGCCTTTGTAAAGGTGACTATTAAGAGTCTGTCGGCATCACAAGGCTTGTTTGAATCAATAAGCCTTTGTATTATCCTCTCGACAAGCACAGCCGTTTTTCCTGAGCCTGCCGCTGCACTGACTAATATAGTGCCGTCCCTCGAATCAATAGCTTTTTTCTGGTCAACCGTCCATTCCATCATTTTCAGCCTCCATTTCATCGAGAATAGCAAGGCTTTCCTTATGATTGAAGCTTGGGACATCTCTCAAGGCCATACCCTTTTCCCAGCCGCAAACAGATTTATAGTCACAGTAATCGCAGGCATTTGAAATCGGCACGGCATCAATTATGCCGTCTTTTAATGAGAGTGCAATCTCTTTGAGCAAATTGTCCACTTTGTTTTTAAGCTTACCCAACTGTTCAAGAGAAATAATATTGCCGCCAACCGAGCTTTTACTGATATTGGCCGGTATGAACACACCTTCACCAGTGCTGTCCATGCCCGTAATTACAACGGAATCGTTGAGAATCAGGCCCTTCATTTTGGACTTTTTAAGCTTTGCTTTCAATATCTCTTCGTCCGTTACCTCTCGATTGTTTTTATTTGCAACAGGAGCATTGGCGGAATAATACAAGATGCCTGAGGGTACTATTTCCCCGTAATACGAACCCCCGTTTTGCCAAATTGAAAAAAGATAAATCAGCATCTGCATATTAATACCCGAAAAAACATCGCTGAGCTTAAAGCCCTTGCTGAGCTTGTAGTCAATAATTCTGATGTAGCTTTTGCCGTCGAGCTCCATTTTGTCAACACGGTCAACATATCCTTTGATTTTAAGCACTTTACCGTCACTGAGTTTGATTTCGTAGGGCATAATCTTTCCATCATTATCAATTTTCAGCTCAAAATCTACAGGCCTGAAGCTGCTGACAAAAGACTCGGCTATCATTCTTGAAAAAACCTCGTTTAGTTCAATTACAA
>JAAZFZ010000045.1 GCA_012511485.1 Clostridiales bacterium
CGACGGCGGTGAGCAAAATCTCCAAATCCGCACGAAGCCCCCCGGCACCGATTAATTCAATGCCGCCCTGTGAGGATTCATCGCTGTGACCAGAATATGAAGGGCAGCGGCGAAAAACACGCTGATTGTAGTAAAGCCTGAGAGGGTACTGTGCGTCACGAAGCCTTGTTGTGGCTATCCTCGCAATTGGCAGCGTATTATCGGGCCTTAGCACCAGCAGCCTGCCCCTATTATCCGTCAGACTATAGAGTGTTTCGGGAGGCATTCCAGCAGATTCACGGTTAAAAACATCAAAAAATTCAAGTGCCGGAGTTATTACCTTTTTATATCCTCTTGATTTAAACAGCTTAGAAAGTGCGCTTTCAACCATTCGCCTTGCATCGCATTCTTCAAAAAGGAGGTCCCTTGTCCCCTCAGGGGTTATTTTTGCGTAGTTTTTCATAGTATTTTCACTCTCCGCTTTAGTATGTTAACATGATAGCACAATAAATTAATTCTGTCAACAAATAATGAAAATACTTCCGTTTTTAAAAAAGGCTCATTTGCCTGATCTCAGGCAGGCCGGCTAGTGCTCCGGCATTCTGCAATGCCTCAATAACCTTTTTGGAAACACCGGCTCTGCGCTGAATATCGTCAACTGAAATGTATTCGCCCTCACCGTCGTCCCTTGCCGACTGGAGCGATTGTGCCGCAACACCGCCCGCTCCCTCAAGAGCGGAAAACGGCAGCCTTATTTTACCGTCCTCTATTTTATATATGTTGGCATCCGATTTGTAAATATCAACAGGAAAAAATTCAATTCCTCTTGCCATCATTTCATTGACGACCTGAAGGGAGGTGTATGTATTCTCCTCTTTTGTAGTAGCTTCCTTGCCCTTGAGAACGATTTCATTCATTCTTGCCTTAACTGCGGACCTGCCTGCCATTATCGCCGCTGTATCCAAATCCTCACCACGGACTGTCATATAGGTTGCATAGTATTCGAGCGGATAATAGAGCTTGTACCATGCAAGGCGCAAAGCTGCGATGACATAGGCCGCCGCATGAGCTTTGGGAAACATATATTTAATCTTTGTGCATGCGTCAATATACCATTGCTCAACGCCATGCTCCTTCATTGCTCTTTTGTGCTCATCGGTCAATTGCTTGCCTGCATTGCCTTTTCTGACAATTTCCATGATTTTAAACGCCACGCTTGGCTCAAGACCCTTGTGCATAAGGTAAGTCATAATGCTGTCACGAGTGCCGATAACCTCTGAAATAGTGCAGGTGCCGTTTTTAATCAAATCCTGAGCATTGCCCAGCCATACATCCGTGCCATGAGAAAGCCCGGATATTTGAAGCAGGTCGGAGAAATTCTTTGGCTTTGAGTCAAGGAGCATCTGGCGGACAAACGGAGTACCCATCTCCGGTATGGAAAGAGTGCCGGTTTCACAGTTAATATCTTCTCTTGTCACTCCCAAAGGCTCAGGACTAAGCAGCAATTCATAGAGCTTTGGGTCGCAGACATCCGCATCCATAACCGAAACACCCGTCAAATCCTCAAGATACTTGTAAAAGGTCGGAACATCATGACCGAGGTTATCAAGCTTGAGAATGGTATCGTGAAGAGCATGGAAGTCAAAATGTGTAGTCATGCCCTTATCCGTGTCATTTGCAGGGTGCTGAACGGGAGTGAAATCCTCGGCCTCCTTATCTGCGGGTATAACAACCATCCCGCCCGGGTGCTGCCCTGTTGTGCGTTTTATGCCGACACAGCCTGCAGTCAGCCTGTCCTCCTCGGCCTTGGACACAACAAGACCTTTTTCGGTGAGCCAATTCTTGACAAAACCATAAGCCGTCTTATTAGCAAGCGTTCCGATTGTTCCTGCCTTAAACACATGGGTTTTGCCAAAAAGCTCCTCAGTATATCTGTGTGCATAGTATTGATATTCACCCGAAAAATTTAAATCTATATCGGGCTGCTTGTCGCCGTTGAAGCCCAGGAAGGTTTCAAAGGGAATATCATGCCCGTCACGCTGCATAAGTGTTTGACAGTTCGGGCAGTTTTTGGGCGGCAGGTCAAATC
The DNA here is from genome assembly GCA_012511485.1 of Clostridiales bacterium. Lineage (GTDB taxonomy): Bacteria > Bacillota > Clostridia > Oscillospirales > Acutalibacteraceae > JAAZFZ01. Next base: position 2,069 of record JAAZFZ010000045.1, read on the forward strand.
CTGAGCCGACGCTGCCGTCTGTAAAGAACTCGCTGTGCTTACATTTATTGCAAAGGTAATGTGGTGCCAAGGGGTTAACCTCGGATATCCCTGCAGCTGACGCAACAAAGGATGAGCCGACAGAGCCTCTTGAGCCAACATAATATCCGTGTTCCTCAGAGTTTTTGACGAGCTTCTGAGCAATTATATACAGTACGCCAAAGCCGTTTTTGATAATTGAATTAAGCTCTTTTTTGAGCCTTTCTTCAACATATTCGGGCAGAGGGTCACCGTATTTTTCTTTCATCCTGCTGTAACAGATTTCGATTAGTGCTTCGTCCGCCCCTTCGATTTTGGGTGGATATGTTCCTTTTGGTATCGGCCTTATATTCTCAATCATATCAGCTATCATATTTGGGTTCTGAACAACTACCTCATAAGCCGTCTTTTCGCCCAGGTATGAGAACTCTTCAAGCATCTGCTGAGTTGTTTTGAAATACAGCGGAGCCTGATTTGAGGCATCGGTAAAGCCCTGCCCAGTCATTAATATCTCTCTGAAAACGCTGTCCTTCTCCTCAAAGAAATGAACATCTCCCGTTGCAACAACAGGCTTGCCCAGCTCATCACCAAGGCTAATAATAGTTCTGTTAATATTTTCAAGCTCAACCTCGCCGGACACTTTTCCCTCACGCAGCAAAAACATATTATTGCCGTTGGGCTGGATTTCAAGGTAGTCATAAAATGAGGCAATATTCAACAGCTCGTCACGGTTTTTGCCCTCAAGAATAGCTTTGAACAGTTCCCCCGCCTCGCAGGCGCTGCCTATAATTAGCCCCTCACGGTGCTGCATGAGTTCACTTTTCGGAATTCTCGGGTGTCTGTAAAAAAACTGAACATTTGACTTTGTTATCAGCTTATACAGATTCTTGAGTCCCACAAGGTTTTTGGCAAGAATTATCTGATGATAAACGGGTAGCCTTTTCGGGTCGGAGCCCGCAAAGGTAGAGTTAATTTCCTGAATGCTCCTGACTCCATAATCTTCAGTGAGCTTTTCAATCAGCTTGAAAAAGATTTCGGAGAGAATATTCGCATCATCAATCGCCCTGTGGTGATTGAATTTCGGAAGGTTCAAGCAATCGGCAACAGTCTCCAGCTTATAGTTCTTTAGTCCCGTAATCATTGCCCTGCTCAAAGCCAGAGTGTCGATATATGTATAATCAAATTCAAGCCCGCTTCGTTTACACGCAGCCCCAATGAAGCCCGTATCAAATCCGGCATTATGAGCCACCAGAACGCTGCCGCCGCAAAAATCAAGAAAGGATTTGACTGCCTCATTTTCACTCGGAGCATTGCTCACCATTTCGTCTGTAATCCCCGTTAGTTTTATTATGGTCTCCGGAATCTTCATCATGGGGTTTACGAAGGTGCTGAAGGTTTCTGTAGCCTTGCCGCCCTTAACTCTTACTGCCCCGATTTCCGTGAGTCTGTCTTTATAGGAATTGAGCCCTGTTGTTTCAACATCAAAGATAATATATTCACCGTCCAGCGGATTGCTCGCACCGCCCACAACAACGGGAATCATATCATCAACAAAATAAGCCTCCATGCCATAGATGATTTTTATGCCTGCCTCTTCGCCGGCATTCATAGCCTCGGGGAAGGCCTGCACAACACCGTGGTCGGTAATTGCAATTGCTTTATGCCCCCATTTTGCGGCCCTTTCAACAAGCTTGGCGCCATTTGTCATGCCATCCATTGCAGACATATTTGTATGGCAGTGGAGCTCTACCCGCTTTTCCTGTGCAGTATCCTCAGGCTCAATCTTTTCAATGAGCATGATAGCTTTAGGCTGAATGCAGTAGGTGTGCATAAAGCTGTCGAGCGTTATAAATCCTCTGAGCATAACAAAAACACCGTCACGGAGCTTACCCAAAAGCTGCTCACAGTTTTGAATCTCCTCAAATAGTTTTACGGTGTATGAGGATGTGTAATCAGTCAGATTAAAGGTGATTATTTTACGCCTGCCGTCCTTAGTTGTCTTTTCCTGAAAGCTGAAAATTTCTCCCCAAACGACAACAGTTCCATCCTCAGGCTTGACTGAGGAAATCGGAACGGGCTTGCTGCGAATCATGTTGCCGTAAACCGGCCTTGCATTGTCCAGTGAAATCGGCAAATCGTCATAGGACTTTGTTTTCTTTTTGGGCTGCTTAGCTCTGTCCTGCGTAACGGGAATAATTTTTGCAGACTCCTGCTGCATCTTTTGGTATTCGGGATTTTCCGCGCTCATTTTGGTATCGCCGCAAAGACGGACATTCACAGCTTTCCCGTATCTTTGAAAAATTAGTCTTTTCAGGAAGGTATCCGCACCGGCATTTCTGAGAATTTCATCTCCGCCGTTTGAAATATTGATAGTTAGCTCATCGCCTTTGAGCAAATAATTTGCGTCCTTAATGAAGCTTGCTGCGGGCGCGATATTTTCAGTCAGCTCAAAGCTCAGCTCCGGGAAAACACTCTCATTGAAGCATTCCTCCGGAAATGAATTCATCAGGTTAAATTCCTTGAGCTGCTCGACCGCTTTTTTTACATATGCCTTTACCTTACCGATTTTGCGGGGAGAAATGTATTCTTTGAACCTTACCCTTGCGCTGAGCGACATTTTGCTCTCGTCCATGTTTATATCACAAAGCTCGCCGCCCTCACATGCAGCAAGCAGTTTCTCATCTTTTATGTACTCGCCGAAAAAACCATTGAAGCTTTTAAAGCCCATTATTTAACCCCCGAATGCAACTACATTAAATCTATCTCTTTCATTAGCTCGTCGAGAATATTTTTCTCGTCAACCTTTCTGAGTATCTCTCCCTTTTTAAAGAGCAAAGCACAGCCGTCTCCCCCGGCAATGCCGATATCCGCTTCTCTCGCCTCTCCTGGCCCGTTTACAATGCAACCCATTACAGCAACCTTAATAGGCTTTGTGCAGCTTCTGAGCCTTTCCTCAACCCTGTTTGCGAGTGAAATCAAATCAATCCTCGTTCTGCCGCAGGTCGGGCAGGATACAATCTGCACACCCGTTCCCCCCATATTGAGGGCTTTAAGAATATCAAGACCAGCAACAACCTCTTTGACCGGGTTGTCCGTAAGAGAAACCCTTATCGTATCACCTATCCCTCTGAGCAGCAGCGAGCCTATGCCCGCACTCGATTTAATCAGGCCAATTTTATATGTTCCCGCCTCAGTGACACCCAGATGAAGAGGATAATCACAGACGGCGGCAACCTCCTCATATGCCTCTACCATTGTGCCGACATCTGAGGATTTAATTGATATGACAATATCATTGAAATCATATTTTTCAAGAAGGGATACATGGTACATTGCACTTTCTGCCATTGCCTTTGCAGTGGGTGAGCCGTATTTTACCAGAATATCCTTTTCAACAGAGCCTGAATTGACGCCAACTCTGATAGGGATATTTTTAGCCCTGCAAGCATTTGCAACTGCCTTGACTCTGTCATGCGAGCCGATATTCCCGGGATTGATTCTGATTTTATCAACTCCGGCTTGGACACATTCGAGAGCAAGCCTATAGTCAAAATGGATATCCGCAACAACCGGCACGGTCAGTTTTTCCTTTAAAGCCGAAATAAGCTTGACCGCCTTCATATCGGGAACAGCGGCTCTGATAAGATTGCAGCCCGCATTTTCAAGCTCAATAGCCTGGCTGACGCTGCCTTCAATATTGTCAGCAGAAGTGTTGAGCATAGAC
>JAAZFZ010000333.1 GCA_012511485.1 Clostridiales bacterium
AGTAATTCGACAGAAGTTGAAATTACCGATTATAAGGGCATCGGCGGATTTGTTGAAATACCTTCAAAAATAGATGGACGAAATGTAACATCAATTGGCAACAGCGCTTTTATTAATTGCAATGTCATTACAGGGATTTCCATTCCGAATACCGTGACATCAATAGGTGAAAATGCATTCAAAAACTGCGCAGGTATCAATCAGTTCTCAATCTCGCAAAATGTTACCTATATTTCCTCAACCGCTTTTATCGGCTGTTCTTCACTGGCTAGTATAAATGTAAGCCCGGATAACCCATCATATTCAGATGTTGACGGTGTTTTATTAAATAAAGAAGAATCCGAGCTACTGGTCTATCCGTGTGCGGCAAACGGTGATGCTTATACAGTACCTTCAACTGTTATTACTATCAAAAGCTATGCCTTCAACGGGAGTGGTTTAACGAGTCTTACAATTTCCCACACGGTTAAAAACATTGCCGAAAATGCGATAATAGATTGCAACGGTCTTGTAATAAGCTGCTATCAATACTCTGAGGCTCACGATTATGCTGTAGGCAAAGGGCTTAATTACAATTTTTTAGCCGAGGTTAATTCAATAAGCATAATAACTCCGCCGACAAAGCTAATCTATCTTGTGGGTGAGAGCCTGATTGAAAGCGGATTAAAGGTAAATGCATCCTACACAAACGGAGCCAATGTTGAAATATATGATTACACGGTGAGTGAGCTTAATTCATCAAGAGTCGGGCGTGAAACAGTAACCGTTTATTTCCACGGTTTTGCAGATAGCTTTGAGGTCAATGTCGTTGAGGCGGAGGAAACGGTTTATGATTATGTGCTCATAAACGGCGGCTCCGAAGCGAAAATTACAGGCTACACAGGCAGTGGAGGTGATATCAGCGTCCCTCTGACTATTGACAGCTATAATGTAACTCAAATCGGCAGTCATGCATTTGAGCATTGTGTGAGTATTTCAAGCATTCAATTGACAAACCAAATAACCTTAGTCGATGATTATGCCTTTGCTTACTGCAATAATATTGAGTCTATATATATTCCCGAAAGTGTAATAACTATAGGCAACAGTGCTTTTTACAGTTGTTCGGGGCTTACCTCAATTGCAGGCATGAGCAATGTTTCATCAATCGGAGATTGGGCGTTTTGCTACTGCACAGGAATTACCGAAATGGATATACCACATAGCATTCAAAGCATTGGAACATATGCATTTTATAATTGCTCAAACCTGCAAACAATTTCAATCGGCAGGGGAGTTTCGGATATTGGTGATTCTGCTTTCTGGGGATGCGACAAGCTCTGCAATATAACCGTTGATGAAATGAATACATCATATTCTGATGATAACGGTGTGCTTCACAATAAGGGGCAGACAACTTTGATATATTATCCTCTTGGCAAGACACAGGCAACATACGCTGTTTGCCCTTCGGTCCACAGTATTGGGGAATATGCATTTTACAGTCTTACAAAGCTTAATTCGCTAATTATTCCCAAATCAGTGACGACAATTTTTCACAACGCTATCTCCGGATGCTCCAACCTAACAGTGTCTTGTTACATAAATTCAAAAGCACATAATTATGCTTTGAGCAATAATCTCCCTTTCACGCTCCTGCCTTCGGCGGCATTGGAGAGTATCGGCATTGCATCAATGCCTGTCAAAATTGAATATTTCATCAATGAAAGCCTTGACTTAACAGGCCTTACGGTTGTAGCTCATTATGATGACGGCAGCAGTGAAACGGTAACGGATTATACTGTTTCTCAATTTGATTCGACTTTAGCAGGAGTAAAAACAATCATAATAACCTATGGCTCTTGCTCGACATCTTTTGATGTAACGGTAATGAATCCTCTGGCTACTCCCGATTTTTCATACTCTCTTGTTGAGAACAATACAAAGGCGGTAATCACAGGATATATCGGAGCAGGGGGCAGGATAACTATTCCTGCAGTTATTGACGAATATGATGTCATAGCAATTGCCGAAAATGCATTTATGATGAACGGCAATATTACTCAAGCGGTCATTTCTTACGGTGTTGAAGAGATAGGCAGCTGCGCATTCTTGGGATGTTCAGCACTGACAAGGGTTACAATTTCAGGCAGTGTTGCATCTATTAATCACGATGCTTTCTTCCAATGCTCAAATCTGAAAAAAGTTGTATTCGGCAACGGCGTCCAAAGCATTGGCACATATGCGTTCAGTGAATGCACAAGCCTGGAAAGGCTGACAATACCCGAAACTGTCACCTCAATCGGCAGCTCCGCTTTTGCAGGCTGCACAGGGCTGACAAATATAAATCTTCCGGATACGATAAGCAGTATTGAGCCTTATACATTTCAGAATTGCATCAATCTTACAACTGCTTTTATCGGCTCAAATGTCACAAGCATCGGTTATTACTCATTGAGAAATTGCAATAATCTTGTAATATATTGCTATGAAAACACAAGTATACATAACTATGCAGTTCAAAGTTCCATTAATTTCGTGCTGGTTAAAAACTGTGGTGACTTTATCATAGCTGAACTCGGTGACGGTGTGAACGCCCATCTTGTCAGATACTGCGGGAGCGGCGTCAATCTGACAATTCCTTTGCAGATAGAGGAGTTCTCAATCACCGGCATTGCAGACTATGCATTGAGCAGCTGCTCAAACCTTGTTTCGGTTACTGTTCAGCAGGGAGTATCCCATATAGGAGAGGGTGCCTTTTCTGACTGCACATCGCTAGCCTCCGTTTATCTTCCTGATTCCGTTTTGAGCTTTGGCGGAATTCATGTTTTTGACGGCATTGAAGATTTGACAGTCTACTGCAACGAAAACACCGCATCTCATCAGTATGCACAGGATTGCGAAATTCGTTTTGTTCTTCTTGATGTCAGAGTCCTTCTTAATATTACCGTTTCCGTATTGCCGAATAAAACCGAATACCTGCTCGGCGAGCAGCTTGACCTTACAGGGCTTGTTGTTGTTGCAAATTACAGCAATCAGACTTTTGAATATGTTGAAAACTATCTTGTAAGCGGTTTCGATTCGGGAACTGTCGGGCAGAGAGTCATTACAATAACCTACAGCGGCTGCCAGACTACCTTTGTTATTAATGTCAGCGCACCAATATTTGAGTATGAGATTGTTTCCGGCAATAAAATTATTATAACGGATTTTAACGGCTGCGATTTAAATGTAAGCATACCTGAGTCAATAAACGGTATGACGGTTACCGGCATTGGCGACAATGCATTTGAAGGCAACACTTCTATTATTTCTGTCATAATACCTGACACTGTGACCTCAATCGGAAACAATGCATTTTATGGCTGCACCGGTCTTGCAAGCATTACTATCGGCTCCGGCGTTGTAAGTATAGGCACATGGGTATTTTACGGCTGCTCTGCCATTACTGATGTTGTTATACCTGACAGCACACAGACAATAGGAGGCTATACCTTTTATCATTGCACTTCTCTGAAAACAATTAATATCGGTAGCTCCGTCAGAAGCATAGGGTATTCGGCCTTCAGGGATTGCCCGAAAATCGAAGCAATTACAGTCACTGACGGCAATGAGTATTTCATCTCCGTCAACGGTGTTCTGTTTAATGCCACAGGTACCGAATTGATTTGCTACACTTCCGGCACTACTTCAACCTCATATGTCATTCCATTTACAGTCAAAACAATTGCCAGCTATGCATTCAACAGCTGCCAATATCTTAATTCATTGACTATTTCAAAAAGCACTTCAGTCATTTCAGCAAATGCTTTTAATAATTGCGTCAATATGTGCGTCTATTGTTATAAAGACTCCGCCGCTCATACTTATGCTGTCAGAAATTCACTGCTATTTGTATTGACCGATAATAACAGGCTTTCACTTATCAGCGGAGCGTCAACAATGGTTATTGATTCACAGCAGGGATACCTGACAGGAATTGATTACAATAACAGAACAGTGGATAGTATTATCTCATACTTTAACAATGTAGATATAGTAATTGTTAACAAAAACGGAGCAGTTATGGGTGGGAGTGAAAAGGTTGGCACCGGTTGCAAGCTCAGGTTGCTCAATAACGGGCAGATAATGCAGGAGGTTACTTTAATAATTTACGGCGACATTGACGGTGATGGATATTACAATAGCTGCGATGCTTTGCTCGTCCGCCTGATATCTGCAGGAATGCTCAGCGCTGGCTCGGCGGAACTGAAAGCTGCCGATATTAACCGTGACGGCAGTGTTGACGAAGGCGACGCATCGGTTTTGGAACGAGCAGGTCTTTTTCTTGAAACAATCAGTCAGGGGTAGAGAGTATTATTGTTAAGGCTTTAATAATAGGAGGAATAATATGAAGAAAATCTTAAAATTTGCCGCAGGTGCTTCCGTTTTTGCCCTCGGTTGTGCAGCGGTTGAATTATTAACCACCAAGGAGCAGCGCAAACAATTTGCCTACGATATGGCTGATAAAAATGTGAATATTCTGACAAAAGGATTGGCGGCTGCAGTTCCGAAAGCATCATGGCTCGACAATGATGAGGATGACGATTTATTTTTGAGCGGCAGGAACGGCTTTGAAAAAAAACCTGCCAAAGGCGCAAAATGGTTCCTCGGTTTTGACAGAAAAAGCATCGTCCCTGATGACTATAGAATTAAAGATTACTACATAGGAGGCTATCTCAGCTATCCGCCCAATGTTATGACGGATGTTCTCGACGACCAAGCTGTCAGAGCAGTGTGCATTGATGATTCAAGCGGCAGGGGCGCTGCAGCTTTTTGTGTAATTGACTGTGTGGGGATATCCAACACCGATGTTTGCAAAATAAGGGAGCTGCTCAAGGATTTTGCCGAAGAAAACAATATTGTCAGCATTAATGTGAGTGCGACTCATTGCCACAGTGCAATTGACACCATGGGATTATGGGGCGATATTCTCAATAAATCCCTGAAGAATAATATCAAAGCAATTATGAACGATGATAAAGAAGCTATGATTTCGGGCAGGAACCCTGAATTTATGAAGAACCTTGCTCAGTCATGTGCGCTGGTTATTAAAAATGCATTTCTAAGCATGACTCCCGGAGAGCTTTATATGTCAGTCACAGATGAGCTGCCCTATGCAAGGGATAAAAGGGAGCCGGATGTTTTTGATAAGGATATTGTCAAGCTAAGGTTTAAGCCCGATGACGGCTCAAGGGAAACAGTTGCTGTCTGCATGGGTGCTCACGCTGTTGCGCTTGGAGAAAAGAATACATCCCTCAGCGGTGACTACCCGATATATATTGAAAAGCAAATAAATAAAATGGGAGCCAACTGCATTTTTTTTCAGGGAGCGCAGCTGGCAATTGCCGCCTCACGGGCAGGCATAGTCCCAGAGGACTTTAAGGATTGTGAGCCATTTATGGAATACGGGTACGCAATCGGCAGGTTTTTAATGAGCGGCAAGCTTGATGAAAAGAGGCTTGAGCCTGTATTCAACATCAGGCACATCTCAATAAAAGTTAAGTGCCACAATAATATCCTTGTTCTGGCGGTCAAGATTGGCCTTGTCAAAAACAGAATGATAATAGATGGGAAGAAACGCGATTTTAGCACCGAAATCCGCTTTGCA
>JAAZFZ010000046.1 GCA_012511485.1 Clostridiales bacterium
ACAATGCTCAGACTCTCACCAAAAAGGCTTATGTCTGCGACCTTGTGGCTCATCATGCCCTAGCAAGAAAGATTGCCGCACAGTCCATGGTTCTGCTCAAAAACGAAGGAGTTCTTCCCATTAGCAAGGGGCAGAAAATCGCAGTCATAGGCGAAATGGCAAAGTCTCCCAGGTATCAGGGCGCCGGTAGCTCATTGATTAACCCCACAAAGATTGATAATGCCTGCGACTGCCTAGAACAGGCGGGTTTTGAATTTTCATATGCAGCAGGCTATGATAAAAAGAAAATCGAAATTGATGAAAAGAAGATTAACGAAGCTGTACAGGCGGCAAAGGGCGCTCATGTCGTCCTTGCCTTTATCGGGCTGACCGATGCATATGAGTCGGAGGGGTTTGACAGGGAGCAAATGTCTTTGCCTGAAAGCCATAATGCATTAATAGATGCTCTTTGCAATGCAAACGAAAATGTAGTGGTTATCCTTGCGGGCGGTTCGCCCGTTTCAATGCCGTGGGCAGCTAAGGTTAAGGGTATTCTCAACAGCTACCTCGGCGGTCAGGCGGGAGCGGGTGCGGTTGCGGATATCCTGACAGGTGCGGTAAACCCCAGCGGCAAGCTTGCCGAAACCTATCCCTTCAGCAACAAATCTACACCCTGTGAAGAAAATTTCCCCGGCGGTCACAAGACTGTGGAGTACAGGGAGAGCATCTATATAGGCTATAGGTATTATGACAAGGCAAAAATTGAGGTTCAGTTCCCGTTCGGTTTCGGGCTTTCATATACAAGCTTTGAATACAGCGACCTGAAGCTTGACAAGGCTTTAATCAAGGACAATCAGACGCTCAAAGTCAGCTTCAAGGTCAAAAACACAGGCAAGGTTGTCGGTGCGGAAATAGCACAGCTTTATGTGGCGGATGAGGAGAGCACAATTTTCCGCCCCGAAAAGGAGCTAAAGAGCTTTAAGAAGGTTGAGCTTCTGCCGGGAGAGGAAGAGGAGGTTGAGCTAGCTCTGGATAAACGGGCGTTTGCCTACTACAACACTGAAATTCATGACTGGCATGTCGAGAGCGGTAGCTTCAAAATCCTTGTGGGCGCCTCTTGTGTGGATATAAGGCTTGAGGGTTCGGTAAATGTTGAATCCACCTTGCCTCAGGCGGTAATACCCGATTTTAGGGAAACCGCTCCCGTGTATTATTCAGCAGAGGTTAAGAATGTTCCCGATATTCAGTTTGAGGCAATTTTGGGCATGCCAATCCCACCGGAGGAAAGGGACATCACAAATCCGCTTACATATATCAACAATCTTGAGGACGCCTGGCACACAAAATGGGGCAGGCGGATAAATAAGACTATTATATCGGTTATGGGGAGGTTCAATAAAGGCCCAAACGCCGGAATGATGAACAATGTGGCTTTGCAGACACCCTTCAGATGCATTCTCTCGATGGGAAACGGAGTCCTTTCACAGAAAATGCTTGACGGCCTGCTGCTTATGCTAAACGGTAAGAAAGGAGGAATAAGAAAGTTCCTTTCAGGCATGCCGCACTTAATTAAAAACCTCAGAAGTTTTATTAACAGCATATAGGAGGCAACAAATGAGAACACGGAGATTACACAAAAGGATTCTGGCTATTGCCCTTTCAGCCATAATTCTACTGGCGTCTGTCCCTGCTGGAGCAATTGTAGCTGCCGCAAACACAAAAAGCAGCGACCTGCAGATAGGTGTCATTTCTGACATTCACTACTATCCCGATTCGCTCACCGGCAATGGCTGCCAGGCATTTATCGATTTCTGCGACCTTAAAGTCAGGCAGTACAGAGAGAGCAGTGAGCTGCTCAACACCGCACTCAACGCAATTGCAAAACACTCACAGGAAAATGGGCTAAAATATGTCCTGATTCCAGGCGACCTGACTAAGGACGGCGAATATGTCAGTCATGTGGAGCTTGCACAGCAGCTAAGGCAGTTTGAGGAGGATACCGGCATTGAGGTTTTTGTTATCAACGGAAACCATGATACCAACAATTCAAACGCCTGTTCTTTTGCAAACGGTTCTAAGGAATCGACAAAATATGCCACACCGGAGGAGTTCAGGGAGATATATGCCGATTTTGGATATAATCAGGCTTATCATAAATATGTTCCGCCAACGGGCAAAAAGGCGGGAATGCTCTCGTATTCGGTAAAGCTCGACGGAGGTTACAGGCTTATTAGCGTAGATTCCTGCAAATACAGCTTTGACGCAACCTCTAACGGTGTAAATGAGCATCAGACAGGCGGCAATATCACCGACCACCATATGAACTGGATTATCAATGAGATTTCCGACGCAAAACGCAGTGGGGAAGAGATTATTTTTATGTGCCACCACAACCTCGTGCCCCACTATGATATAGAGGAGGGCGTTCTCCAGGGCTTTGATATTGACAACTGGCTTGAAACCAGCGAAACGCTTGCTGACGCAGGCGTGCGTTACGCTTTTACCGGTCATGTTCATATGAGCGATATATGCAGCCATATTTCGGACAGGGGTCAAACTCTTTATGACATAACAACATCCTCTCTTTGCGGTTACCCGAACACCTTCAGGGAGATTAAATTCACCGAGGATGAGCAGGGTTTCAAAGCAGATGTCAAAACCTTTGATGTTGACTGTGAAGAAAATGTTATTGTCGGCTCAACGGTACATGAAAAACCCTTCAAATATTCTTATTCCTTCGGTCAGACATACGGCAAACAGGGCGTTGCCCAGTTCGGCATCAGCATGGCAAATTCAATGATTGAGGTTCTCTTTGAAAATGCCCGTCAGTCAGGCGGAATAATGGGTATGCTTGAACAGTATGAAATTGACCTTGAAAGTATTTTCACCGACCTTATAGGTGAAGGGGTGAAGGTAGGCGACATCAATATTTTCACCTCCAAAAATCTTGTCAGCTTTGCCGAGGATTTGGCAAAGCAGATAGATGAGGAATACATAAATGATTTTGACAGGGTTTCCAAGCTGGTTGAAACCTCTGTTGATAAATTTATGAGAATCAAGGTCTCAGATTTGCCCTGCACGAAGTTCATTGATACGCTGGGCTTCGGCGATGAGAATAGACCCGGCGACCTTGAGGACTTTGCAATGACAATGATTTCATACTATGCCATCGGTGACGAGGATATTAGTGACGATGAGTTTGCAAAATCTGCCCTTCACAATATCGAATACGGCGATGTGCCCGAAAGAATTCTTGATTCACTTATTGAAATAATAATTGATGATATTCTGCAAAAGAATATTCTTTCGCAGCTTGAACTTCATATAAGTGCGCTGTTTGTCAATAAAATTGCGAAAAACACAATCGGCTCCTTGCTTGACTTTTTGCTAAACCTTGCACTCGGAGGAGATACGAGCTATGCGAACCTTATTAACTTTGTGTTCGGGCTAGGAATTCTTCCCTATAAGAGCATTAACGATATTCTGAATTTATATATGGATGAATACCTCACCGAGAGCCAGCTCGAAAGCGTAGGCGCAACAATGGCATGGATGGCGGGCAGCTTCATGAATGATACAAACCCCGGGCAATCCATGGATAACAATGTTCAGCTTTGCTACAGCGGGCGCGTTGCCGTTGCGCCGACGGCAAAGGATTTCCGCCTGCCCTCCTTGATTGGGTTAACTCTGGGCGAGGATGCCTGCACACAGAGAAATATCAGCTGGTACACCAAGTATTCCGTAACGGGCACCGATATTGAGATTGTGCCTTACAGTCAAAACCCCGAATTTACCGGCAGGCCGACAACAGGTTCAGGCATTAAAGCCAAAACCGAAAAGGTTGAAAGGGAGTTCCCCGGAGTTGACTTAGGCATTGCGGGAATTTTCCCGTTCACAAGGCACCTTGTTAGGCACACAATAGAGATAAGCGGCCTTGGACCTGGCCAGAAATATTGTTACCGCATAGGTGATTCATCATGGGGCTGGTGGAGCAAAACCGGAATAATAGAAACGGCAAACGGCGGTGACAGCTTTGCGTTCCTCCATATGACCGACCCGCAGAGCCAAAATGAAAAGCAGTATTCAAGGGGATGGGCGGCAACCGTTTCAAAGGCATTTGAGATGTTCCCCGAAAGCAAGTTTATTGTTGACACGGGCGACTCGGTGGATTCAGGCACCAATGTCAACCAGTGGCAGTGGTTTTTCGACACCGCTGCCGACGGCTTGATGAATACGGCATTAATGCCCGTAACCGGCAACCATGAGAAATCCGGCAAGGCATTGACAACGAACTTTTTGCTATCAAATCTTCCCGAGCAGGACATTGAAACCGGTGTATATTACTCCTTTGACTATAATAATGCTCACTTCATTGTTCTTAACACAAATGACCTTGATGAGGATAAGGCTATCAGTCAGGAGCAGATAAACTGGCTCAAGCAGGATGCTACAGCGAGCGATGCTCAGTGGAAAATCCTTGCCCTTCATAAGCCGGCATATTCAAACGGCTCGCATTTTGATGATGAGGATATTATTCAGATAAGAAAGCTGTTAAGCACACTCATGCCTGAGCTGGGAATAGATGTTGTCCTTCAGGGGCATGATCATGTTTATCTGCGCACAGATGTGATGGATAACAATATGATAGTTGACACTCAGGAGAAGGAAATCAGCTATGATGGCAGAGAATACACCGCAAAAGTCAAGCCGCAGGGCACAATATATTCGATAACGGCAACAGCCGGAGTCAAATACTATAATCCTGTGGATTCCGAGCTTACAAACGAGTTGTTCCCGCAAGCTAAAACCATCGTAACCGTGGATTCCCCCGCCTTCGCCTCTTATCATATTGAGGACAATGTTCTTTACTATGATGCGTACTCTGTTAAAGACGGTCAAGCAACAAGAATCGACAGCTTCGCCATTGAAAAAGAAAAAGTTGAAAAGAGCATTATTGTTCAGGCTATTGATAATCTCAGCAGCAAAGCAAAGGTTGAGAGCGTCAAAGTCGAAAAAAGCATTGAAAATGTTCAAACAATGATTGATGAAAACCCGCAAACAGGCGACACCTTAATGATAATTATTGCAATCGTTCCGCTCATAGCAGGCAGTGCCGCCGCCTTGCTGATAACAAGCAAACGCAGAAAAATCAAGGAGTAATCATGAGCGCGGGGAGTGCTGCAAAGCGCTCCCCGCTAAATAAGAATTATTTTTTGTTAATAACAAAAAAATACTTGACTTAAATATCTGCTTATGATATCATGACTTTACCTCTGACAGAGGGTTCTTTTTTTGTGCCCTGCTTTTTAGGCAGTCAGATTCGGTCAAGCTCTGCCGCAAGTTCAGAGGGAGGCTAAAATAATCCAAATGGAGGTGCCGTTATGAGAGTAAAAATAACTCTTTCCTGCACGGAGTGCAAGCAGCGAAATTATAACACAATGAAAAACAAGAAAAACACACCCGATAGGCTGGAGATGAACAAATACTGCAGGTTCTGCAAAAAGCATACTCTCCATAAAGAAACGAAGTAGGCGGGAGGAATAATAATGGCAAGAAAAGAAAAGTCGGAAGCCGCCGAAAAAGTCAGAAGGGCTGAAAAGGTCAGCAAATCAACAAAGGCGAAATCTAATAAGCCTAACGGTTTTAAACGTTTTTTTGCGGCAATCCCAAAGTTCTGGAAGGATTTCAGAGGCGAAATCAGAAAAATTGTCTGGCCCGATTCAAAGACAGTCCTTAAAAATACGGGCGTTGTTCTGGCTGTTGTGGCAATTCTGTCTGTGATAATCTATGCTATAGATTTAGGCCTTTCCTCCGGAATCGGCGAGCTAAAGGAATTGGCAGAAAAGGTTGCAACCGATGCTGCTACTTCGGCCGCCGCTCAGACCACTACCGAAGCTGTCACACAGGCAGTCACTTCTGCATCAACAACATTAGGTTAAAGACTTGGAGGGAGAGGTATGTCCATTGACTCCAGGTGGTATGTAATCCACACTTACTCTGGCTATGAAAATAAGGTTGCGGCAAACATCGAAAAGGTTGTTGATAACCGCAGGCTTAACGAACAAATTCTCGATATCAAGATTCCTACCGAAACCGTTTTGGAGGTCGGGAAGGATGAAAAAAGGCGAGAGGTAGAGCGCAAGATGTTCCCGGGCTATGTGCTGGTCAAAATAGCCATTGAGCTTGATAAAGACCATCGCCCCACCATCACGGACGATACCTGGCTCGCAATTAGGAATATCAGAGGAGTTACGGGCTTCGTCGGCCCGGAGGGGAAGCCTCAGCCTCTTTCGGATGCTGAAGTTATCGCTCTCGGCGTTGAAAAAAGAAGCATCGAGGTTCAGTACGAGGTTGGAGATACGGTCAGAATTGTTGACGAAATCTTTGACGGATTCACAGGCAAGGTCGAGGATATTGACCTTGAAAAGAACATGGTTCGCGTAACCGTTTCAGCTCTGTTTGGCAAGGAAACGCTTGTTGAGCTTGAGCTTGACCAGGTCGAACCTTTAAAGGATTAAATTTTAGGTAGATAATTTACGGGCATTCCCGTTTAAATTATGTATGCCGCACTGCTGCATACGGAGCCGAGGCTCCAGTGGGAGGAGCGACAAAACCGCCCCGCCATCTACCACATTACTATGGAGGTGCAATAAAATGGCACAAAAGGTTGTTGGATTAATTAAACTTCAGATTCCCGCCGGCAAGGCAACTCCGGCACCGCCTGTAGGCCCCGCTCTTGGCCAGCACGGCGTTAATATCATGGCATTTACAAAGGAATTTAATGAGCGCACAAAGAATGATATCGGTCTTGTAATTCCCGTAGTCATCACTGTCTACGCTGACCGCTCGTTCACCTTTATTACAAAAACACCGCCGGCAGCAGTCCTTATCTAGAAGGCTTGCGGCATTGAAAGCGGTTCAGGCGTTCCCAACAGCACCAAAGTTGCATCAATCACCGGTGAGCAGTTAAGAAAAATCGCCGAACAGAAGATGCCCGACCTTAATGCAGCGAGCATTGAAAGTGCAATCAGCATGGTTGCCGGAACAGCACGCAGCATGGGTGTCACTGTAGTCGACTAAGGCTCCCGGGTGGGAGGAAAAATCCGATTTAACCACACGATTGGGAGGAAATTGTGAAATGAAACACGGAAAAAAATATGTTGAAAGCTCTAAGCTTATAGAAAAAGCAAAGCTTTATGACCCTATTGAAGCTCTTGATACAGCTGTAAAAACCGCAACAGCAAAGTTTGACGAAACGGTTGAGGTTCATGTCCGCCTGGGAGTTGACTCCCGCCATGCAGACCAGCAGGTCCGCGGCGCAGTCGTTCTGCCCAACGGAACAGGCAAAACCGTCAAAGTCGCTGTTTTCGCAAAGGGCGACGATGCAAAGGCGGCTGAGGCAGCCGGAGCGGAAATCGTAGGAGCGGAAGATCTTGTTGCAAAAATTCAGGGTGAAGGCTTCATGGATTTCGATGTTGCTATTGCTGCACCGAATATGATGGGTCTCGTCGGCCGTTTAGGTAAAGTATTGGGTCCCCGTGGCCTAATGCCCAGCCCTAAGGCAGGCACAGTCACACCCGATGTTGCCAAGGCTGTAACCGAGGCAAAAGCAGGTAAGATTGAGTACAGGCTTGACAAAACAAACATTATTCACTGCCCCATCGGTAAGGCTTCGTTCGGCGCTCAAAAGCTTAACGAAAACTTCGCCACATTGCTTGAGGCTATTGTCAAAGCAAAGCCCGCTGTATCAAAGGGTCAGTATATCCGCTCATGCGTTGTTGCAACAACCATGGGCCCCGGCATCCGCATCAACCCCAGCAAGGTTGTAGCAAGCCAGGAACAATAAAAACCCTTGACACGCTGCTTTAGCCGTGTTACAATCATAAAGCTGTTTTACCAAAGACAGCAGGTGCAGTAATGCATAATGGTTTTGTACCGCCTGCCGAGGAAGACACATACAATTGTTCATTTTAGTCCAATTATGTATGTTAAGCCCTTCCGCGGTCAAGCGGAGGGGCTTTTAGTTTATCCATTTTACGGAGGTGAATTCATATGCCGAGTGAAAAGGTACTCGAACAAAAAAAGCAGGCAGTCGCAGAGCTGAGCGAAACACTTAAGAATTCATGCACCGGTGTTCTTGTCAACTACAAGGGCATTTCGGTTGCGGATGATACAAAGCTTCGCAAAGAACTGCGTGAGGCAGGAGTCAAGTATGCTGTTGTTAAAAACACACTCTTGAACTTCGCATCAAAAAATGTCGGGCTTGACAGTCTGAGCGATGTTCTTACGGGAACAACAGCTATTGCGACAAGTGGCGACGACTATGTTGCCGCTGCCCGTATTCTCTGCAAGTATGCAGATACGAGCAAGACCTTCAAGGTCAAGAGCGGTTTCGTTGACGGAAAGGTAATCGGTGTTGACACAATTAATGACCTTGCAAAGCTTCCCTCGAGAGAGATTTTGCTTGCATCGGTTTGCAATGTTTTCAATGCACCCATTGCTTCTTTCGCAAGAGCAATCCAAGCTATTGTTGACAAAAACGGCGAGGCCCCCGCTGGAGAGGCTGCGCCCGCAGAGGCATAATTACAAAATTACAAATCGGAGGTAAATTAAAATGGCATCAGAGAAAATTGCTGCAATTATTGAAGAAATTAAAGTTCTCACAGTCCTTGAGCTTTCAGAGCTTGTTAAGGCTGTTGAGGAGGAATTCGGTGTTTCTGCCGCCGCTGCTGTCGCAGTTGCCGCTCCAACGGAAGGCGGTGCAGCCGCAGTTGAGGACGAGAAGACTGAGTTTGACGTTGTCCTTGCTGAAATAGGCTCAGAGAAGATTAAGGTTATTAAGGCTGTGCGTGAAATCACAGGGCTCGGTCTTGCAGATGCTAAGGCTCTTGTTGACGGCGCACCCAAGGCTGTTAAAGAGCAGGTTTCCAAGGAAGATGCGGAAGCTGCAAAAGCTAAGCTCGAAGAAGCCGGCGCAAAGGTTGAGCTCAAGTAATTCACCCTTACACAATCATAGGCTGTATCAACTCCGATTCGGAGCATTGATACAGCCTTTGTTGTTTACCGCAGGATAAGTCATTCCCAGCTTTTTCGCATGGCTTTTTCGGGTTGATTTAGCCCTTTTCCTTTATCTCAAGCCACTCATCATAGTCCATATAAATGATTTTTATATCTCCCGGCAGGTTAAAGTAATCACAGAATCGCGAAAACCTGTCGCGGTTAGAACAAGGCGGGTCGGCATCCCAGACAAACTGCCTAAGCGGAAGGCGGGGAGCATAGATTTCCTTTTCGCCCTTCTCTGCCTGAGTAATAATATATTCCATTCTATGATTGTAAACTTTTGTGATTTTGCCGTATATTATGAAGAATGCTACAAATGCCATAACGCACAAGGCAATGCCGGTATATCCGACTGTCTTTTTTATCGGAATGAATAATAGCCTGCCGTCTGCGTTTGTGCTGATAATTGCAGACAATATTTCATTGGCAGAGAGAATGATAAAGATGTTGAAAAGGTAGAAGCAGCGTGGTCCTACCGGCTTGACACATAAAAGAGGGCAGAAGGAAACCGCAGCCGAGACAAAAAAGAATAATAGCCTTCTTTTGATATCTGAAATCTTAACAAAAATAAGAATTGTCAGCAGCAGTGAAATTGCGAAAACAATCACTGCAGGCGTGAAAATGAAAAGCATCTGCTTGCGTGTGATGCCCGTAAAGGCCTTTATGCCCAGATAGACAGGCAGCCATGAGCCGGAAAAAACAAAACCTATTATTAAAAGCACCCCCGAGAGCAGATGCTTTTTTAACTTAGCGCTCTTAAGTATTAATATAACAGAAAGCACACAAACGGCAGCAACTGATGCATAACAGCTTTTATACATGATTTCGGATATCCGCTCGCAAAATGCTCCGGCAATATCACTGACCATTGCAAGCAGTCCGCCGTCATTTGATGCAAATGAGCGATATGAATCGTCCTTATTCAGTATTTTCAGATAAGCTCCGTTTGAGAACATGATTATTGCCCCCGCAAGGCAAGAAAAAAAGAAAGTGAGAAGCAAAGAGTTGTATTTTTTATGTCTGATTCTCCAAGCTATGACTAAAAACAGCGATACAGCAAGGCAATAGATTGTCGTATGCTCCATAAAAAGCTGGACTGAAACACCAATAAGCACAGCAAAAACATATGAACTTCGTGTCGCCTTGAGGTCGGGCTGTTTGAAGCACTTTTCTGCCATATACAGAAACAAAAGCAAAAGCAGAACAGAAGGTACATAGTTAGAAAAACCCGAAACCCATGAATAGACCTGCCTGAACATCGAGCTGACTAAGAGAATTAGGGCTCCCGTCATATACAGAGCTTCAATGTTTTCGCCGCCGCTGAGCATATAAACCACATAGACAATGGCGCAAATTACAAACGAAATAAAAAACGGTGTAAAAAACCTTGCCCTTGTCAGAGCCAGAACCAGCAGGTTGCCCAGATACCTGCCGTTATAGTCTTTGAACCCCTCCCTAATAAGCCGTTCACCGAAGCCTGAACCCCAGCCGTAATCATCGCCCGTAACGGGGAAAAGGAATGCAAGGGCAGAAAACATAATAAAAAAAAGAAGAATGAAAACATATTTATTACCGTAAAAATCAACGACTCGGCTTTTCATACGGACTCCTTATATAAAATAGTCAATTATAACATTATAATTGACTAATGCAAGCATATAAATTCACGGCTCCTTCAGATTTTTATCAAACACTAAAGGGTTAACGCATACCACCTCTAAGAATTGTATTACAAAACAGCAAAAATAAAAGCAGGCTCGACATAAGTCTTGCCTGCGTTTAAATTTAGTGCTCTTACTGTGTCCCCATAGTATCAAAAACCTTGTTGAGTATTGCAAGCTGCTCATCCCCGGGGAGCAGTCTGACTGAAATATGTGGCCTGCCCTTTGCACTGACTGTGATTCTTCCATGCATTTTTTTAGCCAGTCTTGTGATTTTAGTCATGTTCAAATCCTCGATATATAGAAGCAGCCTGTCGTTGCTGCGCCCGATTTCATATACACCCTGATTGACGGCTGTGCCGCGCAGGAGTGAAACGGTTATAAGGCCCATAACGCTCTGAGGCGGCTCGCCGAAACGGTCAACCAGCTCGTCAATAACATCGTCGGCATCATCCTTGGTTCTGATATCCGCAATTCTCCTGTACATCGAAAGCTTATGGGGCACGCTGCCTATATATTCCTGAGGGATATGGGCATCTATGGGCAAATCTATCAGGCATTCTTTTTCGGGCTTTTCGGGTTTTTCTCCCTTTTCCTCGCTTATTGCCTGTGAGAGGAGTTTAATATACATGTCATAGCCAACAGCTTCCATATGGCCGTGCTGTGCGGCGCCGAGGATATTGCCCGCACCCCTGAGCTCAAGGTCACGCATGGCGATTTTGAAGCCCGAACCGAATTCCGTAAACTCACGGATAGCACTGAGTCTTCTGTCGGCAATTTCGGAGAGCTGCTTGCCTCTTGTGAAGGGCAGATAAGCACTTGCTCTCCTTGAGGAGCGCCCGACTCTGCCCCTTATCTGGTGCAGCTGGGCAAGCCCCATTTTGTCGGCAGACTCAATTATCAGTGTGTTTACATTTGGCACATCTATGCCCGTTTCAATGATGGTGGTGCAGACAAGTATATCAGTTTCACCCTCAAGCAAGCTGCGCCAGACATCGCTCAGGTCGTCCTCGCTCATGCGCCCGTGAGCTATGGAAATGCGGGCATCGGGCATATATTCCTTTACCCTTGCTGCCGCTTTTTCAATTGTCTCTATTCTGTTGTGCAGGTAGTAAACCTGACCTCCTCGCCTAAGCTCTGATGCCATTGCCTGAGCCAGTACATCCATGTTGTGCTCAATGACATAGGTCTGAACAGGGTACCTGTCCTGAGGAGCCTCCTCCAGGATTGACATATCCCTGATGCCCGACATTGCCATATTCAGGGTTCTCGGTATAGGTGTAGCAGTCAGTGTCAGCACATCAACCGAGGGGAAAAGCTCCTTTAGCTTTTCCTTTTGAGCAACGCCGAACCTCTGCTCCTCATCAATGATAATCAGCCCGAGATTCTTGAACTTCACATCCTTTGAGATAAGCCTGTGAGTGCCGACAACAATATCAACGGAGCCTCTCCCGATATTTTTAAGAGTCCCAGTGATTTCGGCGGGAGAGCAAAACCTTGAGAGCATGGCAGATTCAATCGGGAAGCCCTCAAACCTCTTTTGAATCGTCTGAAAGTGCTGGAGTGCAAGTATGGTGGTGGGCACAAGTATAGCGCATTGCTTGCCGTCAGCAATGCATTTGAATGCGCCCCTGAGAGCAACCTCCGTTTTACCAAAGCCGACATCGCCGCAGAGCAGTCTGTCCATCGGGAAGCTTTTTTCCATATCATTTTTGATATCATCAATGCAGCGCAGTTGGTCCGTTGTTTCCTCAAATTCAAAGCGTCTCTCAAAATCATTCTGCATATCGATATCGGGCGAAAAAGCAAAGCCCTTAATCTGCTGCCGTTTTGAATAAAGCTCTATTAGCTCCTGAGCCATGTCCTTGACTGCACGGCTGACTTTACTTCGCGCCTTCTGCCAGTCGGTGCCGCCGAGCTTGTTGAGCTTGACATGTGCTGTTTCGCTGTTTGCACCTATATATTTTGAAACCTGGTCAAGCTGCGTGACGGGGATATAAAGAATGTCGCCCTTGTCGTATTTTATTTTAATGTAGTCCTTGACCGTGCCGCGTGCCTCAAGCTTTGTAATGCCCTCAAAGATGCCAATGCCGTGTTTTTCATGCACGATATAGTCGCCCCTGTGCAGCTCCTCAAGGTTATTGAAAGCGTTTTTATTGGACTTTTTCTTTGCTTTGACTGCGGCAGTGCCCCTGCTGCCATAGGTTATTAGAGTGAATTTCTCCTGCGGGTATTCAAACCCTGCCGAAAGGTTTCCGGGCAGGACATAGACTTTGTCAGGCAGAAATTCATCAGGGAAGGAGGGCAGAAAAGTGCTGCTAATGCCATTTTCATTCAAATCTCCGCTCAAGGCGGTTGCAGCCTTCATTGTGCCTGCAAGAACAACACAGGTCCAGCCGCTCCTTTGCATTAGCGGCTCAATATCCTCAAGCAGGTATTTGAACGAGCCGTTCCACGGGGATGTCTGCCTTGCGTTTATATTGACTAGCTCCTTGACAGGAGTGTCAAAGCTACCTCTGGGCAGGTTGTCGAGAAAAATGGCGCCCCTGCGCTCATAGAGGTTTAACAGCTCATTAAAGCTCATTATAAAACGGTCAAGCCCCTTGCAAAGCACACCCTCCTCAAGCAGCGATTTTATATCCTCATTCAGAAGTGTTTCGCAGGCCTTTGCACGCTCCCTGACCGCAAAGCTGTCGCTGACATATAATCTCGCTTTGTCCGCATAGTCAAAAACGGTTGTCGCTTCAGGGTAAATAAGGGGCATATACCTGTCAAGCGAGGAGAGCCTGATGCCTGTCTCAAGCCTTTCAATATCTGCATTGAGGGACGCCTTGATTTTCACGGAGCCCTTGCCCTTGATGCCTGCCGAAAGGTCTGCAATCATATCCCTGAGAGAATCGCCTGCTTCAAGGACGATTTCGTTTGCGGGGATTATCTTCATGCTATCTACAGCATCCGCTCTTCTCTGGCTTTCGACATCAAAGAAAGATATTGAATCAATGCTGTCGCCCCAGAATTCGACTCTGCAGGGCATATCGAAGTTAGGAGTGAAAAAATCCAGTATGCCGCCCCTTAATGCGAACTGGCCGGAGCCGTCAACCTGCTGGCTTCTGGTATATCCCGCCCTGAGGAGCAGCGAAATTATTGAGTCAACGCTGACTTCATCGCCGCATTTGAGAATCATCCTTCTTTGCTCAAACTCCTTTTTGGGGATAGTTAGCTGCATTGCCGCTTCGACCGAGCATACTACAATATCGAACTCACCCGAGAGCATTTTATCGAGAACTCCCAGGCGCAGATGCTCATATTCTCTAGAATGGCTTTCGGTTGAGCGGAAAACGAAATCCCTTGCGGGGAAAACCATCGCCCTCCTGCCCAATGCTTTTAAATCGCCCACAAGCATTGAAGCCTGCGATTCGTCAGGTGTTACGATTAAGGCACCCTGAGGGAATTCCTCACACAGGCAGGCTGTGAGAGTTGCCTTGTGGATATGAGAAAGCCCCAGCACACCCATTGGCAGCCGGTTTTTTCTGATGCCTGTCACAATAGTTTTATACTCAGGTGACAGGCTGAGTTTTTTTGTCAAACAGTCCATTAATACCTCTGAAAGTCAGATTTTTATGCCAATTAATCTCATTGCTGCCTTGAGTCTATCTATATCTCCGTCAGCAAAGCAGTAGCTCGCCATGCCGGCATGAATTGCACCATCCGTATTCTTCTGCATATCGTCGATAAAAAAGCACTCATCGGGCTTTAAGGAAAAAACCTCGTATAGTTTTTCAAATATTTCCTTCTCGGGTTTCAAAAGCAGATAATCCGCCGAAATGAGAAACCCGTCAAAAAGAGAAAAAGCAGGTATGCTGTCCTTATGCTCATAAAAGACTTTTGAAACATTTGAAAGCAGGTATATTTTATATCCGTTTTCCTTGAGAGCCTTGACAACTTCATACATATCTTCTTTAGGCGGCATCTCGTCAAACCAGTTGTCGAGGAGGTGGCAAACCCTGTTATGAAGGTGAGGGGGCAGATGCTTGCAGGCATATTCCTTCATCTGCTCATGGGAGGCCGTACCCCTGTCCATATCCTGCCACACAGAGGATTTGAAAACATTTTGGAGGATAAGCTCCCTGTCCTTTTCATTTTCAAAGTATTTTTTCAATGTGAATTCCGGGCGAAAGTCGATAATAACCCCACCCATATCAAATATTATGTTTTTAATCTCCATATATTCACCAATCCTTTGTGAAGTATTTGTAATTTTAATACAAATTGATAAAAATTTCAATCTTTTTATAGGCTTAAAAATAAAATAGGCTTTAAAAATAACAAAATAAAATTTTATTTCACAAATAACCACAAAAAAATTTACACTTTGAATATTTTTCCATAATTTTGGATTTGTATATCAAATAAAGATGTATTATAATGGATTAGACGGCAAAATTTTTGACATAAAGGAGGCGTAGGATATGAG
>JAAZFZ010000334.1 GCA_012511485.1 Clostridiales bacterium
CCGAGGTTTTTGAATTGGAAAAGAAACACCTCAAGCCGGTTATCCTTTTTAATGACAATATTCCAAGTAATAATAGTTTAACAACTCCGGTACGTAAAAACAATACCATTCGTTACAACGCCAGCCGTTATTCAGTTCCCATAGGCACATACACTCTTTTTAAGGAAGTGTCTGTACAGGAGATAGATGACCACCTTGAAATATATGATCCTACTGGAAAGCTAATTGCCTCTCACGAACTTGCAGTAAGCCCTGGTGAACTAAAAAGAAATAATAATCATGTCCGTGATAACTCAGAAAAAATAAAAAACCTAATGGAACAGGCTAAGAAGGCTCTTGGTGACACACCTGAAGCAAATGAGTTTCTAAGTGTTATTCACAAAAGGCGGGGACGTTACATCCGGGATCAATTGTATTTAATTCTCAAGGTTGCAGACAACTATAGTTATGATGTACTACAGTTAACCTTGAAGGCTTGTTGTGAGTGCGTATACCGGATTATCCGGACGGCTATTCCGAATACATCCGGACAGTAAACCGGCAACATCCGGACACCTTATCGATGGTTTGATTCTACAATAAAGCCTTAAATGTTGCAATGATTTTCCAATCCGGTGCCTTTTTCCATCCTTTCCGCCATTACCTCCCGCATCGATTTTTTAGAATCAAGAGTAAGAATATATGCATTATGTATAAACCTATCTAGAATTCCGTCTGCCACTGTGGGGTCGGGGAACAGGTCGTACCAGTATTTGTGCTCGAGCTGGCTGGAGAGTATGGTTGAAGCTCTATTATATCTTCTTTCGGCTATTTCATATATATCCCTGCTTTCTTCCAGTGTATATGATTTCAGGCCTATATCATCCAATACCAGTAGCTTCACATTTTGCAGCTGATTCATAAATTTGGCATATCTATTACTAGCTTTGGCATCCTCAATCTCAAGCAGGAGCTCAGGTATCCTGTAATACTTTACTGTAAAACCGTGACGGCAGGCATTATTCCCAAAAGCACATGCAATAAATGTTTTGCCGCACCCGGTTCGGCCGGAGATGATCAAGTTAAGCTTCTGGACAATGTATGAGCAGGTTGAAAGCACCTGGATGGTTTTTTTATCAATCTTTCGATCTGCAGTATAATCGATATCTTCAAGGCAGGCACCCATGCCAAAAGAGGCAGCGTATAGGAGTCTCTTTATCCTGGAGTTTTTTCTGGACATCCATTCCTTTTCCACCATGATGCCGAGCCTCTCCTCAAAAGATAGTTCTTTGAGTGAAGGTTCCGGATCTTTCAACATCTGAGCCATGACTTTAAGCTTCATCTCTCTAAGCTTTTCTACAGTAGGGTTATCAAGCATTGATACCACCTCCTGCATAAGCATTGCTCCCTCTGATATTTTCGTGTCGTATGATTTTAGAATCTTGCTCTTTTGAGGAATTGGCCACCACCTGTTTGAGGATGATATTAAAGTATTTAAATGAGCAGGTGTTCCTTTCGAGTGCTTCCCGGCTTGCTAATTCCATTATCTGTGTTGAATGGCTTTTGCAGAGCCTCATTATGCCCATGCAGGCTCTGTAGCTTTGTACAGGATATTCTCTGCTTTCAAGAATCTTCTTAATCAACTTATGGGTTTCAGGACCAACCTTTTCCGCCCATGATAGAAAGCGGTCGGGGTTCCACCCGTAAACTGCCTTATGATTATCAGGCATATGATCCTCTATTGTTGTGTATCTTTTAAAAGTATTGTAGTTTCTCGGATATGCAGCTATCCTTTCACTGCCGACATAAATCTCTATAGTCCCTGAAGTTGCCCGTACCGAACACAATCGCCCAGCATAGGAATAATGAGTGCTGTAGAAAAAACCACCGTATTCGACATGGTAATTAAAACCGATCCTTGCCTCTACCCAATCAGCATATTCATATTTCATAGGAGGCAGCGGTTGCAGACAGGGTTTATCTATTCTTTCAAAGGCGGTCCGCCTGTTACCCTCCATCTTTTGAAAGGGTCTGTCAATAAGTTTTTCAAGGTGTTCAGATATAGCCTGGTTTATCTCATGTAAGCTAAAAAACTGTCTGTTTCTAAGCGCCGCGATAATCCTTCTTGATACATTGCCTACCATGTTTTCGTCTGCTGCTTTGTCCTTGGGTTTGTAAGCTCTTGCAGGGATTACCGTTGTATTGTAATGCCTTGCCATCTCATAAAAGCTCCGGTTCAGCACCGGATCAACAAGATCAGATCTTGTTACAGCAGTACGTGTATTATCAGGGATGGTTACCCTCGGCACTCCACCGAAAAATGTATAAGCACGTACATGTGCATCTATCCAGTTAGGAGTCTTCATGTCCTCATATGCATGTGCAAAAGGATATGAGCTTGCAGGAAGGACAGCAACAAAAATGTACGCTGTCATTATCTCTCCTGTTTCTGGGTTCACATAGGACATGGTGTCACCTGCCCAGTCAGTTTCTACTTCTTGGCCTGCCTTATGTTCTTTGTGTATTGTTAATTGATTTTCTTTCTTGAACTTCCTATACCGTTCGCAGAACTGGGTATACATGATACCATCCGGGTGTTTTTCCTTGTACTCCTCCCATAGAAGCATAAGGGTGACGTTTTTCTTCTTCATTTCGCAATATATTTCTTCGATGTCAGGTTCAGGTGGCGAACCTTGGTTTTCTACTGGCGGATAAAGCAGTGACATCAATTGTTTGTCACTCAATTCTAACGGATACGTTATTTGGGCTTTAGTAGCCCTTTCCAGCACTTCGGAAACCGTTGTCTTGCCACAGTTGCAGGCCTTCCCGATTTCCCTTAGGGACAGCCCTAATTCATACTTTAACCTTAAAATCTCTCTTGCCTTAAGCATGTCAAGCCTCCTCATCGATCGGCCCCCCTTTAATCAGTTCTGATTAAAAGAGTACCAGATATTTTATTATCTCGACAAGGTGTCCGGATGTGCCGTTATGCTGTCCGGATAATTCCGAAATGCTGTCCGGATGTTGCCGGAATCAGTGTCCGGATGCGTCCGAAATATGCA
>JAAZFZ010000335.1 GCA_012511485.1 Clostridiales bacterium
ATATTGAATTAAGTAAATTTTAACATAATTTTTTTCCAATATCAAGAAATTGTTGTAACTTGTTTTTATTGTAACAAAATGATATAATTCCTGAGTATTGTATTTTAAACTAATTAATATAAGGTGATTATAATGAAATCAGAAGTGTATTTCACTGACCTGCTCACTCATGGCAAAGAAAGCCTGCCAAAAAAGCTCAACCGGCTTATTATTACTGCAGGAATAAACAAAATTGATTTTGAAAAAAAATATGTCGCTATAAAAATGCATTTCGGCGAGCCGGGCAATCTTGCTTTTCTCAGACCGAATTATGCTAAGGTTATAGTTGACAAGGTTAAAGAGCTTGGCGGGAAGCCCTTTCTTACCGACTGCAATACCCTTTATACCGGCAGAAGGAAAAACGGGCTTGACCACCTGACAAGTGCATATGAAAACGGATTCTCCCCTTTCTCGACCGGCTGCCATATAATTATCGGTGACGGGCTCAAGGGCACAGACGAAACACTTGTACCTATTAACGCTCAATATGTTAAGGAGGCAAAAATCGGAACGGCGGTCATGGATGCCGATGTAATAATCTCCCTCTCTCACTTTAAAGGCCATGAGGCAACAGGCTTTGGGGGAGCTTTTAAAAACATCGGAATGGGCTGCGGCTCAAGGGCTGGCAAAATGGAAATGCACTCAAGCGGCAAGCCAAGAGTTAAAAAGGAGCTTTGTGTCAGCTGCGGTATGTGTAAAAAGAACTGTGCGCACGATGCCATAGACTTTGTTGATAAAAAAGCAGCAATTGACCACAATAAATGTGTAGGCTGCGGGCGTTGCATAGGCATATGCAACTTTGATGCCATTAGGCAGGGAAGCGATGAGGCAATTGACATTTTAAACTGCAAAATTGCCGAATATACATATGCGGTTATTAAGGATAAGCCATCCTTCCATATAAATATCGTTGTCGATGTATCTCCAAAATGCGATTGCTATAGCATGAACGATATCCCCATAGTTCCGGACATAGGGATGTTTGCATCGTTTGACCCGGTCGCACTTGACAAGGCATGTGCCGATGCGGTTAATATGCAGCCTGTTATAGAAAACAGCGCATTGGATTTGGCTGAGCATAACTGTGAAGATCATTTTAAATGTATTCACCCCGGTATCAGATGGGAAACATGTCTTGAGCACGCAGTTAAGCTCGGCATGGGCAGCATGGAGTACAAACTAATAAGAATTTAATCAATTGTTCCTTTTGCTTAAATGTCTTCTGAATATCAAGTGTGAAAATGCCTGCCAGTTGAAGGGAATCAACGGATAAAGATAACTCTGGCCGGTCAGTGTTTTAGTTGTGGCTATCAGAATAAAAGAAATTACAATTGCCGCAGCAAAGCCCCAGATGCCCAAAAAAGCTGTCATTATTAAATAAAACACCCTGATAAGCTTTATGGCAGAGGATATTTCAAAGCTCGACTGAGTGAAATTTGCAATTGAAACAAATGCCATATAAAGCATGACTTCCGGGACAAACCATTTTGCGGAAACAGCGAACTCGCCCAGAACCAATGCCGCAATGATACTAAAGGTTGAGCCCATTGCAGTCGGAGTGTTCAGCGATGCAATGTTCAGAGCTCCAACGATAAACTCAATGAGAATAAGCTGTGCCAGAATCGGCACCGAGACCGGATCCTCTATTTTTGTGAATTCAAGCCATTGGGGGATATAATCAGGATATTTCATGAGAGCATACCAGATAGGAATGGCAAAAAGAGATAGTATTGTAACAATCACTCTCAGCCATCTTAGGTAAGAACCGATTATGGGCATGAAGTAATAGTCATTTGTATCCTGAAAAAAATCAAAAATCCCTGTCGGCAATATCATTACCGCCGGTGTATTGTCAATCATAACAATGATGCTGCCCTCCGCAATGCAGGCAGCGGCGGAATCGGGGCGCTCGGTATAGCGCACCCTCGGAAAAGGGTTATATTTTTGTTTTGAAAAGAGACCTTCGAGCAGGCTCTCCTGCCCCATTGTCAACGAGTTTATTTCAACACTGTCTAGCTTTTTTTTTAAATTATCCAGCATTTTTTTGTTGACTTTATTTTCAAGGTAACAGACGGCAATATCCGTTTTTGACCTTTTGCCGATTCTCATTAGGCTTACTGTCAGATTTGTATCCCTTACTCTGCGGCGCAGCAGTGCCGTGTTAAAAACTATCGTTTCAACAAAGCCTTCATGCGGCCCTCTGAGTACTCTGTCATTTTCGGGTTCACCTACTGACCGCACCGGATAGTTTCTGACATCGATAATTATTGCGTCGGGGCAGCCCTCAACAAGCATTACGATTGTGCCTGAAAACACAAAAGTAATAGCCTCATGAACATCATTGGTTATGCTTGTCTGAGAGAACGCAATATATCTGTCAGAAAATTCTTTTGTGTCATTAACCTGTGAAATTTTTTCATCCTTTGATCTTAAAAGCAGCTCCATCATGTTTGTTATGCTTTCATTGTCAACCATACCGTTGACAAAATACATCTTCGCCTTTTTGGGGCCGACAACAATATCCCTGCCGATTAAGTCAAAGCTATCCTCGAGTCTGATTGTTGAATCCATTAATTTTACATTACTGTCGTAATCTGAGGTAAAAATCACTTCAGGGTTCATTTCCGCACAACCTTAAACATTTATTAACGGTGCAGAGAAAAACACTCTGCACTGTTAATTATTTGCATATTCTTTACCTGTATTCATTATAAAGCCTAATTATACAATTCCATGTCATAGGGCCGACCTCACCGGTTTGACCCAAATTCTCCGATTTCTGAATGGCAATGACGGCATCCCTTGTTTGTTTGCCGAAAACACCGTCAGCTTCTACAGGAGGAATCCTATCATCACTCTCCGCAATTGTATGAAGGAAGGTCTGCAGGTTTCTTACCGCATCGCCCTGCAAGCCTTCGGTCAGAAAGTAACCGGGATAATACTGAGGCGAGTATCTCTTGTAGTCATCGGGCATTGAATCGAGCATTGACCTGTATACCTTATTCATCATGAGCCATGTGTCAGGGCCGACAATGCCGTTTTCTTTAAGTCCATATTCTCTTTGGAAAGCTTTTACCGTATGCTCTGTCAAATGCCCGTAGTATCCGTCGGCGGCAAGGTTTGGAATATTGGGGTTAAACCTGTTTATAAAGTTAAAGCAAAACTGAAGTATTTTAACGGGTTCACCTATCGAGCCGAATCTGAAAACAATCATGCCTTGTCGGCTGTTATTCCGCAAGCCTGGACTCTTTGAGTATAAATTCGAGAACTTTTTTACCGCATTGTAAATGCTCTTTATCTTATACCATGTTGCTTTATTTATTGTTCCGTCATCCTTGAGATTAAAAATCTGCTGGAATTTTCTGACGGCGGCTTCCGTATCGGAATCATATTTGCCGGACTCGGCTGTTATCCTCGGAATCGCAGGATAGTGCTCTGCAATTTTGTTGAGCTGCATTTGAACTTTTTTTATGTTTACGCCTCTGTCTCCCTTGCACATGGGGCTGCCCGGGTAGGTCTCTACCGAATCTGATGTGGGAGCATTGAATATCATTTAAATATCGTTGCCGAAATATTTTTGATGAATCTGATAGGACTCCATCCCCTTTTGGGCAAGCGATACCGTTCCCCATTGAGAGAAGCCCGGGCATTTTGCGGCAGATCTGCCGCAATACTGCGCATAGAGCGGCTGAATCTGTCCGTTTCTAACAAGGTAATCATTAAAAACCTCATCAACTATTTCGCTTATGTTATTATAGACATCCCTGCCCTTTACAAACATCTGGTCATGCCCCGCAGAGTTGGTGATATCAAAATCATAACCCCTGCTGCGATAATGGTCAGTATAAATTCTGTTTAATGCAAATGAGATTATTGCATGAATATTTGCTTTAAGACAGCTTTCCGGCCATGTTGGATAAAGCTCACTACTTGCAACATTTTTAATGTAATCCGTAAAGTTAACCGTGGCTCTTTCCGCGCTATCGTTTGGCCTTCCCAGATGAACCGTTATTGTATCGGGTATTACAGGTGTGGTTGGCATATGCTCTCACTCCTTCTATCTGTTTCCTGTTGAATTAATCAGCTCATCATAGGTAACGGCCAGCGGCTCCTGTAAGCCCTCTGACATTGGTACCATCTCAACAGGCAAAATTGATTTCACCCTGTCAAAAATGGTGACAATTGCCATAGTTGTGTTTACATAATCCGGATGCTCAACTGAAACGGAATATGTGGTGAACGGGGCTACATTTTCCGGCCTTTCGGAAAGTGTTCTGCTCTTTGTGGGTAACATCATATCTGAAGCTATACCGCTCAAATCTGTTCTGGTATCATAGAAAGCATATGCTCTGCCGCCAATATTCTTAATAACAGCAACTCTTGCATCCCTTAAAGGGAAAGCCCTGCTTGCAGCAAACACCTGAACCTCCAAAGAGCCTCTGCCGGGGTTTTCATCAAGAAACTCATCGAAGTCTTCATATTCCTCTTCAATCCCCGTATATGGC
>JAAZFZ010000336.1 GCA_012511485.1 Clostridiales bacterium
GAATGTTTTTTCAGGCGGTTTCAAAATTAATTTTGTTCCAACCGGGGAGGATTTAAAAAAAGCCTCCGACTTTGCAAGGGAGTTTGCACTGAGCCTTAAAAAAACCGAAAGGAGAATATAATGAATCCTTTTGTTTTCAGAAACCTTTCCTACGGCGTTTATGTTGTTTCAACTGTTGATAACGGGGTAAAAAAATACACAGGCTGCATTGCCAATAGTGTTATGCAGGTGACATCGGCACCCGCCACAGTGGCGGTGAGCATTAATCATGACAATTACACAAATAAGTGCATCAAAGAAAGCGGTATATTTGCTGTTTCCATACTCGGCGAAAAAACGAGGCCAAAAATTATCGGGACCTTGGGCTTCCGCTCCGGCAGGGATACGGATACATTCGCTCAGGTTAGCTATGAAGAAATCGGCGGGCTACCCGTCATTGATAAAGCAAACGGTTATATTCTTTGTAAGGTTGAGAACATCATGGAGGCCGCTACTCACACCGTTTTTCTGGGTACTGTGGTTGATGGGGACATTCTCTCCGACGAGCCTTCAATGACCTATGCCTACTATCATAAGGTTATCAAGGGCAAAAGCCCGAAAAACGCACCGACATATATAGAACAGGCCGATGGAATTAAGGCTACTGCAAAAAGGGTTGTTTATAAGTGCACCGTTTGCGGATATATTTATGAAGGTGAAACCCCTTTTGAGGATTTGCCCGATGATTACAAATGCCCTGTTTGCGGTGCAGGCAAGGATAAGTTCATTAAACTGGAAGTATAGGCAGCACATCCGATAACTCCATAAAAAATCGCCCCGTAAATCCGCTTGGGTTTACGGGGCGCACTGTATTCGTTATCAGTTTATTCTTAGGAAGCTGTTCGCCTCAACCGTGATTTCACCGACCTTGACATCCTCGTCATTATAATTGACATAAACCAACGAGCTGTCATTATATTCGGTTAAGTAAACTCCTTTTGCCACCATTTCATGCCTCGTCATTCTTGTGCCTGTCAGGTCTGCCATATCCTCGTTTGCCCGCTCATAGTATGAGACCGCCCCTGTCAGCCAATCGCCATAGTAGTATTTTTCCCTATTTTGCGGCTCGCTGTCAAGCTCTTCATAGCACCACTCATAGCTAGGGCTCGCTCCGAACTCAATGCACCTGAGTGCAGCCCTCTCGGGATTATCTGATAGGTTTATCGGCTCACCCGAATAACTGACAAGGCCGTGCAGAATCATCTGTAAAAACGGAATGGCACTGTAAGCCTCACTTTCACTGTCACTTGTTTTAAGAGGCATATTTACAATTACATCCGCACTGTTTATGGTTCTGATGTTGCCGAAATTAATCATCAGGCGCTTGTTAGCGGATAAAGTTTCAAGCTGCTCGGAGAATATTGACGCCACCTGCTGACGGTTGAAATAATCCCCTGAAAAATCGGAATAAAGGGCAAAGCCCGCATCATTTATGCAAAAGCCTTGTATATCTAAATTATCATATTTTTTTAGTATTTTGTTGACATTTATTTCAAGCCTTGATACGGCAAGCAGCTGCCTTTCGGGGATGCCCTCTTTAAGATACTCGTCTAAATCCGTTTCATACGGATAGAATATGTCTTTGCCGTGAATGCTCCTTGCAGATTTATCGGAGGAATAGGCAGAGCTTTTTCCTGTTGAAACAATATTCATATCGACAAAAAGCGATAAGTTTTGTGCTTTCATGTATTCATTAAGCTCCGAAAGGCCGCTTTTCCTGCCTAACCTAAAGCTTACCCCCGCACCTACAATATCCTCCTGCTCCAAGCCGCCGGATAAAGCTCCGATATAACGCAGATTAATATTGTCAACGCCCTTTGCTTTCATTTGAATAATCAAATCCTGAGCCTGCTCAAAGGTTGTAAGCGCTCTTGTCTTTTTAAGTGAGCTTGCAAAGCTTATAACGGGCTGCCTGACGGCTCCTATCAGCGATAGATTAAATGGCAGTTTGTCGCCTGCCTGAGCGGTTTTGACGGTGAGCACCTTATCTCTAATGAGCTGCTCCCTGCAGGCAATTGCCATGCCCGAATAGCTGGCATTTGATCCGTTGAAAAAGCGAAAGCACATTTTAATATTATCTGAAAAGCTGTTGCTTGCGATATATCTGACGGTTTTGTTCGATTTCTCTTCATCGAGGACAGGCGTAATATTAAACCTTGCGCCAACATTGTTAAATCCATTTGCGCCGGTGGCTCGGTCGGCATGAATTGTGGCTATAGCATCACCGTTTTCAATAAGAACGGCAAAGCCGCTTTTGCCCTGCCTTGCACCGTATGCCGCCAGCTTCGCAGGGTATGCCCTGCTGCCTGTATTGTAGGCATAATCCTGCCCATAAACCGAAAATTCGAGAGGCTTAAAGCTTTTATCCTCAACTGCGGTATTTATCAGCGCACCGCAGGCGTCAGGCACGAGGATAAAATCTCCCTCGCCTGCTGTATCCGATGCCCCGAAAAATTCGAGAATGCCGATATCTTTAACAACGGCATCGGGATTCTTTGAAAGGTTCTCTAAACGGGAGCTTACAAAAAGGTTGCCGTCCTTGAGTGTATAATCCACCTGCACAGAGAAAACAATATCCGAGCTGCCGTATTTAGAAGCGACGGCTGTTTTTTTATCCTCGGCAATAATATACTTGACCGACAGACTAGCAGCATTTGAAGTAAAAGATGCTGTGCCGTAATTGACGCTGTTATCCTGAGAGTTTAAATAATATGTGTTATTACCGCTGACTACCGTGAGGTTTACAACAGCAGCTGAATAGTCGTATTTTTCATTTGCCTTTACCGGCAGCGAGTACCAAAATTTGTTTTGTGAGTTTTCCTTGACTGTTACTGCATAGCTATGCAAATCGATATAGAGTGAAATTAAACCTGATTCTGCAATGTAATCAAGCTTTTTGCTGTCAATAAGATGAAGGCTTTTGTTGACATTGTCAGGTGAAAAAACCTTATGCTCAGTCTTCAAAAAGCTCAGGCTGACAGAGGTCGGCTTGCCCTGACATCCGGCTACCGAAAAGACAACAGCCCCCGCCAGAAGCAAACATAAAATTCTGATAAACCATTTAGCGGATTCTTTCTTCATTGTTTTCCCCTATTTGTGCAATAGAATTATTTATCAAATCTTCCTATAAAATCTGTTGTAGCGCATTTTTTAAGCGGCAGATTCACCGGTTCGCCCATGGCGGCAGATTTATAAATTGCAAGCACAAGCTCCAAAGCCCTTTTGCCGGCATAGGCATCAACATAAGGCTCTCTTTCATTCTCAATGGCATCAATTACATCTTTGTATAGTGGTGTATGACCGAATCCGTAAACATTCGATGCTCTTTCTGCCATTTGCTCTTTGATATCCTCAAGCGAATCGAGCCCGTCTTTAAAGCGCCACTGCTCAATAATGTTGACGCTGGTTCCGCCAATGCGAACAAAGCCTTTTTCGCCGAAAATCGTCAACGAATGCTCAAAATCAGTATTATATGTATTTGTTGTGCCTTCAACCACACCGTAACCGCCGTTTTTAAACTTTATGAGCGCAAGGCCCAAATCCTCTGCATCTATATAGCTGTGATTGAGATTATCTGTCATGCCAAAAACCTGAGTAACCTCATCGCCCATCATCCATCTTAAAATGTCAATGCCGTGAATGCACTGGTTCATCAAAGCTCCACCGTCTCGCTCCCAAGTTCCACGCCATGAATC
>JAAZFZ010000337.1 GCA_012511485.1 Clostridiales bacterium
AGGATGGAGGAGAGCGTCTTTTCGGATGTTAAGGAGCAGAAGATATTTATTTCACATGGCGACTGCCTTGAGGACGCCGAAACAGTTGCAAGCATGGTCAGAGAAAAGTTCGGCGTTGAGGACATCACTATAGAGTGCCTTGACCCCTCAATCAGCTCTCACAGCGGGCCGGGTACACTTGCTCTTTTCTTTATGGGTAAGGAACGGTAAGCGAATGAGCCCGTATTCAGGGAGCATTTATGCCCTTCCTATCGTGCAAAAACTAAAAACTTTCGCAAATCAATTGAACTTTGCCGTCAATAGGATTAAGATATTTATAAAGCAGTATCGGAGGGCTTACTATGAAAGGTAAAATATCGGGCAGAGTTTGGATTTCCATTATCCTTTTCGGTTTGTTCGGTCAGATAGCCTGGACAGTTGAAAATATGTATTTCAATCTGTTTCTATACAAAACCATTTCGGGCGACCCTGACTATATAGCGGCTATGGTAGCGGCAAGTGCCGTCACTGCAACCGTTACAACGCTGCTAATGGGCGTCTTTTCCGACAGGATTGGCAAGCGCAAAGTTCTTATCTGCGCTGGATATATTCTTTGGGGCATAACCACCGCATCCTTTGCATTTGTATCGACTGAAAATGTCAAGGCAGCATTTAATACCTCGAATGTCGTAGCGGCAACTGCAATTCTTGTTATAATTATGGACTGTATTATGACATTTTTCGGCTCAACCTCAAATGATGCCGCATTCAACGCCTGGGTAACGGATGTGACAAACATCACAAACAGGGGCAAGGCGGAAACAGTGCTTGAGGTCATGCCGCTGCTGTCTCTGCTGATTGTTTTCGGTGGGTTAGACGGACTGACTCAGGCAGGGAACTGGTCAGCTTTTTTCCTGATAGTCGGCGGCATTGTTATTTTGGGCGGTCTGCTCGGTCTGCTGATAATAAAGGACTCCCCCGAATTGAAGCCTAACAGGCAGAATTATTTTTCAAACATCCTGTATGGATTCCGTCCCTCAACTGTCAAAAAGCATTCCACTCTTTACATTACCCTTTCGGTTCTGTGCATTCTTTCTATGTCTTATCAGGTTTTCATGCCTTATCTTATAATTTACATTCAAAGTTATCTCGGCATTGACAACTATGCCATTGTTCTTGCAATTGTGCTTGTGCTGTCGAGCATTGCAAGCGTATTGCTGGGAAGAATTATGGATAAGATCGGAAAGCATAAGTTCCTTATTCCGACACTCGCCGTGCTTATAATAGGCTTAATCGCAGTATATTTTGTCAGGAGCATTGCAACACTTGCGGCTGCCGGGACTGTTATGCTCGGCTCAAACCTTATTTGCACCTCCGCCGTAAACGGATTAATAAGGGACGAAACCCCGACAGACAAGGTAGGACAGTTCCAGGGCGTCAGAATGATTTTCTCCGTGCTCGTGCCCATGGTCATAGGCCCGTTTATCGGTTCCAATGTAATTAAGGGCGGCGGCGCTACATACAATGACCTTGGTGTTATCAAGCCCGTGCCGACTCCCGAGATTTTCCTTGCGGGTGCCGTTGTTGCTCTTTTTGCATTGATTCCTATGATTTTCCTTTACAGGCGCAAGACCGGGGAACAGATTTAGTGGAATTATATATAAC
>JAAZFZ010000338.1 GCA_012511485.1 Clostridiales bacterium
CTGCCGGACGGCGCAGTCCGGTTCCGTGGTGTGGGTACAGTTTCGAAATCGGCAGTTGCCAGCCAAACTGTCTATGTCAGGAAAAGACTTGGAAAAATCAGCCGCTTCCACGCCAAGCTCCCTCATGCCGGGTGTATCGATGACAATACCGCCCTGCGGCAGAATCAACAGTTCCCTGCGAGTGGTAGTATGCCTGCCTTTGTCATCATGCCGAATTTCAGATGTTGTCAGTAGATCTTCTTCCATAAGCCGGTTGATCAGTGTGGATTTTCCAACGCCGGACGAACCGATAAACGATGCCGTCATTCCCTTCTGCAGCCAGGGCAGCAGCCTGTCGCAGGAAGACTTATCGCAGCTTGAAGTTACAACCGCATCTACACCGGGAGCCACGGCTGAGATTTCAGCCAAACGTGCGGGCAAATCATTGCACAGGTCAGCCTTTGTCAGCACAACAACCGGTGCAGCCAGGCTGTTTGAAGCCACCGAGAGATAACGTTCCAGGCGGCTCAGGTTATAGTCGTTATTCAAAGACATGCATATAAATACCGTGTCAATGTTGGCAGCAATCACCTGCGTTTGATTCTTGTCGACCACAGATGTGCGTTCAAAGACGCTTTTACGTGTCAACACTCGATGTATAATGGCATTGCCGGAACTGCCCCGGATGCGATCTGCCATAACAAAATCACCCACCGCAGGATATTCGGATAGCCGAGTCGCCGCGTAACGGAATTTGCCGGAAATCTCAGCCAGGCATTCCCCGTCTTCGGTAACGAGTTTATAAAGGTCTTTATATTGTGAAATTACCCTCGCCAGAAATAGCATAGGATATAGAGTTGCTTCGGCAAAATATCGCTCACTTGCACCATAACGGATTAATTGATTCAAGATGTATCACCTCGTTATTAAAATAAAAAGGCATAGTCACATAGCTATGCCAAGCAGTTTTTATAAAAGTGCCGTATGTCATCAAACAGACACCCCAAAAATGTATTTCATTACAAAATTAACATAGTAAATCAATGCAGTCAAGTAGCATTGAAAGTTTTTACAAAAGGGATTACAAAAGTGCAAAAAAACCTGGTTGAATGCAAAAGTAAATTCCGTTGAATATTAAAGTATTGATATGCAGAAGTAAATGCCACTTTATGCGGGTTTATGATGTTTATGTTTCTTGTTTTTCAGTCTATAATGGTATTGTGATAGATGACTTTTGTGAAAAAGCGCATGGCAAATAAGCGACTGGCAGATTCTGTGCAAGAGAAAATTCTACTCGCTTTGAGGTCAAAATAATGGCATAATGCATCTGCAGATTGACTGAAAATCTATAGGCTATTTTTTAAGCAGGGATGGCTTTAGAATCACCTTTTCAGGATCAACAAGCTGCATCCCAAAAGCGTTTATCACATTGTCTTTTAGCAGCAATGACGCCAGCTGGACCGGGGTGCAACCATTAAGGCTGGGTCTTGCTGCACTGTTAATGTGATTCATTATTAAAGAAGCATCCTTCTGTTCCAGGCAGTCGAACGAGGAGCCTTTAGGACAGATATACCGAATATACTCGTGATTTTTTTCTATACCGGCTTTTTGGCTTGAAGCCATGGGGTCGCAATAGTAAATGCTTGTACGCATAGAAGAGCTGATACCTATTTCCAAGAGTGTCGGATTAGCGAACTCTGAGCCACGATCTGTAAGAATGACAGGGAAAGTTTCTGCAAATCCATCGGTAGTAAGTAGTTTTTCAAGGCGATTAAAAACCTGAAGGACAGAATCCTGGCTTTTGTCTGGAAGCAAATAGAGTAGCATGCATTTGATATTACGGAAATACAGTGTAAGAAGAACCTTCTTGCTTCCCTCACAGCCAACCACCGTATCCATTTCCACAACGTTAGTTTCCGGATGTGTTTCCATGTAGCTACAGAAATCCAAGTAGGTACGGCCTTCCAACCATGAGGGATCCTTAAGCACCGGCTTGGATACCTTACGAGGTTTATACTTTACTTTCCGGGGGAGATCAATATTCGAGGAACTTAAAGCTTTTATCTCTATATAGTTGTATAGAGTTCTGATAGAGCATGGTATATCATTATGTGTGCCGGTTATGTGGTAAAGAGACTGTCCTTGACGTATCAAGGGAGTAATCATCTCATCTAGTGATTGGAGCTGTTCCTGTGACAAATTGATACCCTCCCTTGAGGAAGATAGGATCGTTTTATACTGTCTGTTTGCAGTGATAGCCTTGTAAAAATACTTGTCCATCCTGCACTGAGCTTTCTTGTAACAGGCATTGCACACGTAAGGTGCACGTTGGGTAGTAATACATTTTTCCAAAACGAACTTACTACAACGATTGTTACAAGCAACACATGACCTGCATTGCTTACGGCAAGGAATGGGTCGATTGCAGACATTCGTCAGGTGGCACTCCCCCTTGTACATACAACGATTTGGGGAGTTAAAAGAATTGTGTTCCGTCAACTGCCTATGCTTTTTTACCTCTTTGGAGATAGTCGTCGGATCCTTGCATAAATACTTGGCAATTTCCTTGAAAGCCATACCATTATCGAGACACTTCTCAATGTAAATACGGTTTTCAAGAGTAAGGTGCATCTGATTCCCTCTGATTTCTTTAGACATAAAAACCTCCTTCTACTGCAGACGCTAATCATCTTAATTCTAATCGAGTTTGTCTGGTGAAGTACAGAAGGAGATGGAATTTATGCAAGAGTAAATTCTACTTATATTTTTTGAATGTGGAATTTGGTTTTTCATTCAAGGTAAGTGTTAAATGTATAGTAAATTGTTTTGTGAGTTACATATATATATGTTAGAATAATTATGCCTGAATATTTTGAGGAGGTCACAAATGAGTTCTTACAGACAATCATTTATTAAAGGTGCTGCAATACTTGCCATTGCCGGCATTATTTCAAAAGCCTTAGGTGCTGTATACAGGATTCCTTTAGGCAGGATAATAGGCTCAGAAGGTATGGCTTATTATCAGACCGCCTATGAGTTGTATGTGCTTATGCTGACAATCTCATCCTACTCAATACCAATAGCAATATCCAAGCTTGTATCTGAAAAAATTGAGATGGGAAGACGGGATGAAGCACATAAGATATTCAGAGTCGCACTTGCATTAATAGGATTTTTAGGGATAACACTATCGTTATTGTTGTTTTTTAATGCCCAGGGCTTTGTAAGGATAATGAGGAACCCGGGAGCATATTTGGCTGTTCTTTGCGTTTCGCCGGCGATATTCACCGTATCCATAAACGGAGCCTTCAGAGGTTATTTTCAGGGTATGCAGGATATGATTCCGAGTGGGGTATCTCAGGTAACAGAACAGTTTGCCCGGGTACTTTTCGGATTTATCCTTGCAGTAATGTTTTTACCTTTAGGTTATGAATCGTCAGCAGGCGGTGCGGTTTTTGGCACTACAATAGGCGGTCTGGCAAGTTTTCTTACACTTGTCTTTATTTACAGGAAGAGAAGATTTGACATCATGTCCGGAGTGCGTTTAGTAAGTTCTATGAAAAAGGAAAAAGCTTTGAGCATCGCAAAGAAAATAATAGTATTTTCTTTGCCGATTACTGTTGGCGGCTGCATAATGCCTGTAATGACAGTGATTGATACATTTATTGTAATGGATAGGCTTCAGTCTGCGGGATTTCCTCTTAAGACTGCTACCAGCTTGCTTGGACAGCTTAAGGGTATGGCGGGAGCCTTTATTAATTTGCCTCAGGTATTTACCATAGCTTTGGCAGCAAGCCTTGTACCTTCAATCTCGGAATCTATGGCGAGAAACGACTTTGCAGGCGTTGCCAGAAAATCGGAGCTGGCAATGCGGATAAGTTTAATAATCGGATTGCCTGCAGCTTTTGGTCTATTCATACTTGCAGATC
>JAAZFZ010000047.1 GCA_012511485.1 Clostridiales bacterium
GCAAAGGGAGGCTATCAGATAGGTGCATGGAAAGCGCTTATTGAATTAAATTTCAGACCCAATATTGTCACAGGCACCTCGGTAGGGGCATTAAACGGCGCTTTAATGGCATTGGACAAATTCGATGATGCCCTTTATATATGGGAAAACATGGGAATGGACAGTGTCTTTTCTCAATTTGTTGAAAAATCGAATGAAGAAAACCCAAAAAAGGATTCATATTATCTTCGCCTTGTCAAGGAAATTCTGACAAAAGGCGGTGCAGATTATACTCCTCTTAAAGAGTGTGTTAAAGGCTTGATGGATGAAAAAAAGCTCCGGGAATCGGATATCAAATTCGGGCTTGTGACAACCGCTTTTCCGAAAATCAAGCCGGTTGAGTTGTTTATTGATGATATACCCGAGGGTTCGGCGGCTGACTATATATTAGCAAGCGCTGCGGCGTTCCCTTTATTGAAATCATACAGAATTAATGATGTCAAGTATGTTGACGGAGGGTATTCTGACAATATGCCGATAAAAATGGCTCTTGAAAAGGGCGCTCAGGAGGTTGTTGCCGTTAATGTTGGCAAAATGAATGTTTCAAAGCTCGGTAATACGGATGCCGTTATTCACTACATACAAAATAAACGCCCGTATAATGACGGCAAAATAGGCAGCATCATTTACTTTAACAAAGAGCTTTCACTCAACAACATCCGCCAGGGGTACCTAGATACACTCAAGAGTTTTGGCAAATACGACGGATTTTATTACACCTTTGAGAAATATGAAAGGTATAAAGTGACGCCGTTTGAGAAACACTGTGCCTTGAAATTTGAATATATTTTTCCCGCACTTCCCGGTATGTCAAAAGTCAAAAAATTCGGCCGTGACAATGTTCTTAATCTCCTGCGCGGTTATGATGACAGACCCTTTGAATTCAATTCAAATGTGTTGTACTGCGCCGAAATTGCGGCTGAGGTGCTATGCATAAACCCAAGAGAAATATATACAATGAAAACAATAAGCATGGCAATCTTACAGGAAACCAAAAAACTGCTTAATGACACTTCGACGGCGCAAAAGCTGGAATACCTTATAAAAAACCTTGATAAGGGAGTAAGCCTTGATTTGCTGAAATCATTGATAGATGTTAAGGATAAACGGCTGCTGACTTTCTATGGAATCAAACTTTTGAGAAATGACAGTTTAACCTTTTTTGAGAAAAGAAGGCTGTGGCTAATAGCCTGCCTTTCAGCCGAGTCATTTTGTTCTGCACTGTTCTGCAGTGCTGTTCTTGCAGCTGAAGAAGACAATGACTTATTATATTTTATGGAGTGATAATATGAGAATCGTTATTCTTGATGGCTACACTACCAATCCGGGTGATTTATCATGGGAGTGGCTTTCGCAATTCGGGGATTAT
Source organism: Clostridiales bacterium (assembly GCA_012511485.1). Lineage (GTDB taxonomy): Bacteria > Bacillota > Clostridia > Oscillospirales > Acutalibacteraceae > JAAZFZ01. The sequence continues at coordinate 1,409 of JAAZFZ010000047.1, forward strand.
AAAATATATGATTACACCAAGCCCGAAGAAATAATTGAAAGGGCAAGAGGGCACGAAATAGTGATTACTAATAAAACACCCCTCAATGCTAAGACACTTTCGGAATTAAGCAATATTAAATACATCGGGCTGTTAAGTACAGGATATAATGTGGTTGATATTGAAAAGGCAGCGCAGATGGGTGTGCCCGTTGTGAATATTCCAACATATAGCACCGCCGCAGTTGTTCAACATACATTTGCACTTTTATTTGAACTGACTAATCATGTCGGAATCCATAATGAATCGGTTCATTCGGGCGATTGGTGTGCCAACAGAGATTTCAGTTATTGGAAAACGCCGCTTGTAGAAGTATCGTCAAAAACCTTCGGGATAATTGGTTACGGTAGAATTGGCTCATCGGTTGCAGATGCGGCAAAAGCTTTTGGCATGAAGGTCTTAGCATATACCCCTCACCCTCCGTCAGATGCTCAAGGTGTCGAATTTGTGGGGTTAGATGAGCTTCTTGCCCGTTCCGATGTTATAAGCCTTCATAGCCCGCTTACAAAAGCAACCGAAAAAATGGTTAACCGGGACTTTCTTTCAAAAATGAAAAAAACCGCTTACCTTATTAACACTTCCAGAGGCGTAGCGGTTGATGAGGCCGCTTTGGCACAGGCGCTTAATTCGGGCTGGATTGCAGGTGCGGGTGTCGATGTGTTATCAACAGAACCCCCTAAGTGCAATAATCCCCTGCTCGAATGTGAAAAGTGTATTATTACGCCTCATATAGCCTGGGCAGGCTTTGAAACCAGAAAAAGGCTCATGAATATTTGTGAGGACAACATCAGGTCATTTCTTAGCGGAAAGTTGAAAAATGCCGTAAATGCATATCTGATAAAATAGAAAAAACACTGTCTGTGCAGCAATTGTTCAGACAGTGTTTTGTTATTTATTGAATACTCTTACTGGACCATTTTTGCAACTTCGTCAGCAAAATTATCATCCTTCTTCTGAATGCCCTCGCCCTTTGCATAGCGGACAAAGCTGACTGCTTTAATTTGAGTGTTAAGCTCTTTTGCAACAGAATCAATATACTTCCCGACAGTCAAATCACTGTCTTTGACATACTGTTGGTCAAGCAGGCAGATTTCTTTAAAGAACTTTGAGATTCTGCCGGTAATTATTCCTTCAATGACCTTTGCGGGCTTATTCTTGAGTTTCTCGTCCTCCTGAAGCTGAGCGGCAATAATTTCTTTTTCATGTTCAACTGTTTCCGGAGAAACACTTGCTTCGTCAAGATACTGCGGGTTCATTGCGGCAATCTGCATAGCTATATTCTTGCCCATTTCCCTAAAAGTATCAGTTGCCGCCGCAGCTTCTTCCGTTTCAAACTTAACCATAACGCCGACGGTTCCGCCGCCGTGAACATAAATTGAAACAATGCCTTCTTCTCTGGCAAAGCGGCGGATTTTAATATTCTCACCGATTGAAAGAATTTTATCCTGAAGGTTTTCCTGAACGGTTCTATCGCCGCCTGAGAGCATTACATTGAGCAAAGCATCAACATCTGCGGGGCTTTCTGCAACTATTGTCTTGGCAATATCAAGCACAAAGTTTTTGAACTCCTCATTCTTTGCAAC
>JAAZFZ010000048.1 GCA_012511485.1 Clostridiales bacterium
ACATATATTACTGGATGACATATGCATCTGGTAGACTGAGAAATAGAGGATATGCTCGACATTACGTACTGCTAAAAGAACAATATATCCCGCTCCCTCCCCTTGCCGAGCAGAAGCGCATTGTTGCTAAAATTGAAGAAATGCTGCCGTATATTGACCGCTATGAACAGGCATGGAGCAAGCTTGAGGACTTCAACAAGCGTTTCCCGACCGATATGCAGAAATCTATTTTACAGACCGCGATTCAGGGCAAACTGGTCGAGCAGCGTCATGAGGAAGGCACAGCTGAGGAACTCTATAAGCAGATTCAAACCGAAAAGCAGAGGCTCATCAAAGCAGGAACAATAAAAAAAGAAAAGCATCTGCCGGAAATCACAGAGGATGAAAAGCTATTTGATATTCCAGATTCATGGAAGTGGGTATATATAGGAGATTTGTTTCAGCATAACACTGGCAAAGGATTGAACGCTTCTGATAAACTCGGTACTCCGCTTGAGTATATTACTACATCGAATGTTTACTGGAATAGATTTGAACTTGACAAGTTGAAAACAATGCTATTTACTGATGCTGAGATTGAAAGGTGTTCTGTCCAAAAAGGTGAATTATTAGTCCTTGAAGGTGGCGATATTGGTAGAGCAGCTATATGGAATTATGATTTCCCTATGCGTATTCAGAATCATATCCACAGATTGCGACCATATGATGATATCTGTATTGAGTTCTTTTATCATATTTTTTTCTTGAACAAAAACGCAGGTTTTATCAATGGAAAAGGAATAGGAATTAAACGATTGTCTGCAAATGCTTTACACAAACTTGTAATCCCTCTCCCGCCCCTTGCCGAGCAAAAGCGCATTGTTGCCAAGCTGGAAGAAATCCTGCCTCTGTGTGATAAGTTGAAGTAATATCCATTGTTGTACAGCGTGGTGCTTTGTTTAGCATCGTTACATAAATATAAACACCAACTAAACACCAAAGGCTTCGTTACAGTGCCGAAACGCTCCATGATATTGGGCTTTCTTCAGTAACGAAGTCTTTTTTTCGCATAACGTAACTATTAAGAGAATATACCACTAAAATTTTTTACATGCTATCAAAAAGAAATCTACAAAATTGAAGAATCTCGGTTAGCATTTTGGCTATGAACCATTAAGGGAGCCATGCATATCCGTTTAAATTTGTCGAACGTATTGAACTCGGCAGCCTGTTTAAAACAGAGCAGGCAGAGCACCGTGAAGAATCCGGCAGATAGGTTTTCTCCTTGGGAGAAGTCTATTCTACCGGATATTTTTTTGCCCGTCGCTGAAGGACTAACCTCCCGAAGTGACGTAAGCGTCAAACCCGCCGTCACACAGTATCCCCTGCACGGAGGTTCTGTGGTACGAACGCTGGAAGTAACTTCTCAAGCGCGTCCGTATTGTTGCGGATGTCCCAATTCGGCGCGTTCTTGAAGATGTATGTCAAATATGCGTAAGGATTCAATCCATTCTCTTTAGCCGTTTCGATAAGGCTGAACATAATTGCGCTTGCCCTTGCGCCGCGCGGTGTATTTGCAAATAAAAAGTTTTTGCGGTCAATTACAAACGGATTTATGCTGCGCTCTGCACGGTTGTTGCTGATTTCAAGCCGCCCGTCGAGCAGATAGCGCTCTAAGTATTTCCGTTGCGATAGCACATAATGAGCCGCTTTCCCAATTCCGGTTTTAGGTATGGCATTCAGATTTTCAGCCCAGGCGAAAAACTCGTCAAGGATAGGTTTCGATTGTTCCTGACGTTTAAGATGACGCTCATTCGCCGTAAGGCATTCGAACTCCTGCTCAAGCGCAAATAATTTATCGCAATACCGCTTTCCACGCAACGCATTACTGCCCTCCCGGTCTTTTTCCGGCAGAGCTTTCAGCACCTCATCGAATTTCCGCCGTGCATGAGCAAGGCAACCGACAATAGTTATTTCGTTCGGTAATGCGTGATGCCCGTCGTATCCGTCGGTATGCAAATATCCCGCAAACCCTTTTAGGAATTCCGCTGGACGCTTCGCCCTTCGGTCGGGTTGGTAATTATACAGCACAATTGGATGATTTGCGTCCCCGCTTGTGCGGTAAAGCCACATGTAGCTCTTGCTCTGCGCCGTTTTTCCCGGTTCGTGCAGCACTTGCAGCGTTGTTTCGTCCGCATGGAGCACATCACATAGCACAAGCATTTCATGCAGGGTATTGTAAATCGGTGCCAACCAGTCTTCGGTGGCTTTGATAAGCCAATTACTCATCGTATGGCGGGATAATATGATTCCGTTTTGTTTAAGTTCCTGCTACTGCCGGTACAGCGGCGAACCCATCACAAATTTCTGCGTCATAATATGGGCTATCGCC
>JAAZFZ010000049.1 GCA_012511485.1 Clostridiales bacterium
ATCTTAAACATTGATGAAGACCATATGGATTATTTTAAAACCCTTGATAACCTTATATTGTCATTCAGAAAATTTGCGGATATGGCAAAGACTCTTATTATCAATTGTGACGATGCTAACACACTCAAAGCAGTTGAAGGGTTGGAGAATAAAAAAATAATCAGCGTAGGAATGTCGGATAAAGCTGATTATTCCGCAACAAATATCCAAACAAATGGTAAATATCCCGAACTCGATGTTACATTCAAAGGTAAATTACTCGGTCATATTAAGCTCGGTATTCCCGGCAAGCATAATGTGTCAAATACTCTCAGCGCAATAGCTGCCGCCATGAATGAGGGCGTGAGTTTTGAAATCTGCGCAAAAGCCGCCGGTGAATTTCACGGCGCAAGCAGAAGATTTGAAATTCTCTATGACAAAAACGGAATTACTATTGCAGACGATTATGCGCATCATCCACGTGAATTACAGGTCACGCTTGAAACAGCAAAAAACATGGGCTTTAACCGTGTTATTGCTGTGTTTCAGCCCTTCACATTTTCAAGAACGGCCATGCTCATGGATGACTTTGCAAAAAGCCTGAAAATAGCCGACAAGGTTGTAATGACTGAAATAATGGCATCCCGTGAGGTCAACACCTATAATGTTTACACCTCCCAGTTAGCTGAAAAAATCCCCGAAAGTGTTTGGTTTAACACCTTCGAGGAGGTTGCTCAATATACTGTTGACTATGCCCGAAAGGGTGATTTAATAATCACCCTCGGCTGCGGAGATATATATAAAGCGGCAAAAATAATGATAAAGAAATTTAGTAACAAATAAAATGTTTTATATCTGACAGACGGCTGCTACTAATCGATGCATGATGCATCTTTAAATACTTCTGAAAGAGTTTCGTTTGTGATGTAATAATTACGAATATCATTGTTTGACATCCTTTTAATGTTGTCTCCTACCCTCAATAAAATTCTAATTTCAATAATAATCCGCAAATAGTGTCGAAAAAACCGTAGGCTCAAATAACCTACGGTTTTTATTATTACGATTCGTAATTATATATTCCCTGCCACTCGCAACAATTCGTCGGCAGTTCCTAGTTGAAGCTCGGATACATTATCAAGCCCACTGATAATTCTTGCAAGCTCATTTTTCCTGCCTTCGAGGTCAAGAGTTTCAACCTGAGTGTAGGTTTTTTCATTGCTGACGGTTTTGCTGATTCTTATATGATTTTCAGCCTGAGCGGCAATCTGAGCAAGGTGCGTAACGCAAATAACCTGCCTGCCTTTTGAAACGCTTTTTAGTTTCAATGCTATTTTCTGAGCGGCCCTGCCGCTGACTCCTGCATCAATTTCATCAAAAATCAATGTCTGAATATTATCTTTATCAGATAATACATTTTTTATCGCAAGCATTATTCTTGATAGTTCACCGCCGGATGCTATCTTTGCAATAGGTTTAGGTTCCTCACCAATGTTTGCACTGATAAGAAACTCAATATAATCCACTCCCGTTGCACCTAATTCGGTTCTTTTTTGCAAAACTTCAAAGGTGACAGAGGGCATATCCAGAAATCTTAGCTCTTCCTTGACATCCTGTGCGAACTTTTTGCCTGCCTCCCGCCTGCTCCGGCTCAACTTTTCGGCAAGACATAAAGCCTTCTGATGCGCTTTTTTGATTTCGACCTTCAGCACAGAAATACGCTCATCGGAGAAAGCTATTTTCTGCGCTTCGTTCTTCGCATTTTCCAGAAATACCAGCATTTCTTCTTCATTCTCACCGTATTTTCTTGAAAGACGATAAAGGATATCCAATCTTTCCTCAATTACGCCCAGTTCTTTAGGGTCATAATCAATTGAGAAAAACACATTTTTAAGCTCCTGCAGATATTCGTCAATATCATAGGAAACAGAACGGATGCCCTGTGCGGTTGTGTTTATTTCCGCAAGGTATTCCCCAGCGGATTCAAGGTTATCTGCAGCATTTTCAATCAAATGCAGGGCGCCTGCCTCCTGCTCATTGCCGTTTAATGACACATAAGCAGACTCCAGAGCCTGCATTACCTTTTCCGCATTCTGATAAAACAAACGCTGCTGAGATAGCTCCTCACGCTCACCGATTCTAAGATTAGCGGCCTCCAGCTCATTAATTTGATAATTTAGTATATCAAGCCTTCTGCTTTTTTCAGACTCATCCATCTCAAGCAAAGATAACTCTTTTTTCAGGGAGTTTAGATTGGCATAATTCGCCTTATATTCATTCAAAAGCTGAGAATTGCCTGCAAGCCTGTCAATAAAAAGATAATGCGTTTCAGGCGACAGAAGTGACTGATTGTCATGCTGACCATGAATATTAATAAGCTCACTTCCAATGCTTTTAAGCATCGAAACAGTCACCGGGCAGCCGTTTATCCTGCATGAGTTCTTGCCTTCGACGCTGATTAAGCGCTGCAAAAGTAGGGTATCGTCATCAGTCTGGTCAAGCTCAAACTCAGAAAGCTTTGCCTTAACGCTATCATTAATCCTCGAAAAAAGTGCAGTAACCTTAGCATTGGACGCTCCTGTTCTGACAAGCTCACGGGAGGTCCTTTCGCCCAGCACAGCATTAATTGAATCTATTATTATTGATTTTCCGGCACCTGTTTCGCCTGTCAAAACATTGAACCCGTCACTGAGCTCCAGCAGGGCACTTTCAACTATTGCAATATTCTCAATTTTCAGGCTTTCGAGCATAATATCACCTAAATTCTTACTTGGTGAGCAGCCTCTGAATCGCGTCCTTCATTTGTGAGGCATAGCCTTCTGTTCTGCAAAGGGCAAAAATTGTGTCGTCACCTGCTAGTGTACCCACAAGTCCGTCCCATTTCATTGAATCAAAAGCGGCACAGGCAGCCTGAGCCATGCCCGTGTAGCATCTGATTACTATTGTGTTGCCTGCATAATCTGCGGAAATAACTGAATTTGCAAAAATGGAGTAAAATTTCTCAAGCATTTCATCTGTTTCGGTTTTGCCGACAGTGTATCGGTATGTAC
>JAAZFZ010000339.1 GCA_012511485.1 Clostridiales bacterium
CGCTCAACTCCGTCAAATGATGTCGCAATCTCTTCAAGCTTTTCCAAACGCTTAATGTAGTTCTGAACATTCTCTCTTCTGGCACCTGGCCTAGCCGCTGAAATTGCATCCGCCGCCTGAATCAGGCAGGCCGTAACGGTCTTTGCCTCAACATCTCCGTGATGTGCCTGTATTGCATGAACGACTTGGTCATTCTCCTTATACTTTTTGGCAAATTCAACGCCCAATGCAACATGCGAGCCTTCCATCTCATGGTCAAGTGCTTTGCCTATATCATGTAAAAGGCCGGCTCTTTTTGCAATCTTAACATCTGTGCCGAGTTCCGCAGCAATAAGCCCTGCAATATAGGAAACCTCCAGCGAGTGATTGAGAACATTTTGACCGTAGCTAGTGCGGTATCTCAGCTTACCCAAAAGCTTTATTATCTCGGGATGAATCCCATTAACTCCCGCATCAATGAGTGCATGTTCACCAGTCTGTTTAATGGTTGCGTCAACCTCTTTGCGTGACTTTTCAAACATTTCCTCAATCCTTGAGGGGTGTATTCTTCCGTCTGTAATAAGCTTTTCGAGTGTAATTCTTGCAATCTCACGGCGAACGGGGTCAAAGCTTGAAACCGTAATAGCCTCCGGAGTATCGTCAATAATCAAATCAACGCCTGTTATTGTTTCGAGTGTGCGGATGTTTCTGCCCTCACGGCCTATTATACGACCCTTCATTTCATCATTCGGCAATGCAACAACCGAAACAGTGGATTCTGCGGAGTGGTCAGCTGCACATCGTTGAATTGCAGTGGCAATTATTTCTCTGGCGATATTCTCAGATTCATCCTTGGTCTTTGCTTCATAGTCCATAATCTTGACAGCTTTTTCGTGTGTCAGCTCGCTTTCAAGGTTTTTGAGCAGATAATCCTTTGCCTGCTCCCTTGTGAATCCCGATATCCTTTCAAGCATCTCAAACTGGCTTTTCTTAATGCTTTCAACCTCAGTTAGCTTATCATCGGCATCCTTGACTTTCTTTGCCAGAATATCCTCTTTCTTCTCAAGATTGTCCGCCTTTTTATCAAGGCTTTCTTCTTTCTGAATAATCCTGCGCTCCTGGCGCTGGACCTCGCTCCTTCGCTCTCGGAGTTCTCGCTCGGTTTCGCTTCTCTGCTTGTGGATTTCATCCTTTGCTTCGAGAATAGTTTCTTTCTTCTTTGATTCTGCATGGGTGACCGCCTCGCTGACTATTCTTAACGCTTCCTGTTTGGCGGAACCTATGGCGGCTTCCGCAACTTTTTTTCTATGCAGACCGCCGAGTACAAAACCTAAAACGCCTGCTGCAACAAGAGTAACAACAACGGCGATTAATATCTTTAACCATTCATTCAAAGTCTAAAGCACCTCCTTCTGCTTTTTATTTATTTTATCAAAATTAGAAAAATCGCATGATATTCTGTCACCGACATAGCACAACACTATCTGAACTATTTTATAATTTTGACCGGTTATTGTCAATTACCTAATTGCAGTTTTGTAATTATTGATGGAATAAGTACAGTAAAAAAGTATAGTTTTTATTAATCAAAATGACTATATAAATATCTTGACATATAATAGTTTTAGTGTTAGCATATAAAAAACCGAATACTTAAAGCATTGAATCAGAGCGTGACTTTGCATAAGCTGTTTCAGAGAGCCTGATGCCACCGGCTGCGAGCACAGGTGCAGCGGCATTTTCACTACCACTGAGGAGTGCCTCCGAAGCGGATTTTTGCAGATGAAGATAAGGAGTGCCGTTTAGCCGCGTTAAGGCTTTTGAGTGGCGGGTATTGCTCGCAATTTGGGTGGAACCATGGAGCCTATGCTTCATCCCTTTTTGGGATGGAGCTTTTTGTTTTTTAGCTAGTTTTTTAACACCGAATAATGAAAGGAGATAATTATAAATGATTAAGGTAACGCTTAAAGGCGGAGTTGTTAAGGAGTTTGAAAAAGGTGTCACTGCGTTGGAGATTGCGCAAAGCCTTGGTGCCGGTCTTTTTAAGGCTGCATGTGCGTGCAGAATTAACGGTGAGGTCAAAGATTTGAGAACAGCAATTGAAAATGACTGCGAGCTGGAAATCCTGACTTTTGACGATGAGGAGGGCAAAAAGGCTTTTCGACACACCGCGTCGCATATTATGGCTCAGGCAGTCAAGAGGCTGTTCCCGCAGGCAAAGCTTGCAATAGGCCCCGCAATTGAAAACGGCTTCTATTATGATTTTGATGTTGACACCCCATTCACTCCCGAGATTCTTGAAAAAATAGAAGTTGAAATGAAAAAA
>JAAZFZ010000340.1 GCA_012511485.1 Clostridiales bacterium
ATATTATTAACGGGCAGGAGCCCGATGTTGAAACAATAGATACAGCGGTTACAGATAAATACGATGCCAGCCAGATTCAGGTGCTGGAAGGGCTTGAGGCAGTCAGGAAAAGGCCGGGTATGTATATCGGCTCAACAGGCCCGAGAGGTCTGCACCACCTTGTCTATGAGATTGTTGACAATTCTATTGATGAGGCGCTGGCAGGATTCTGCACAAAAATTGATGTTGAAATTCTGCCCGGTGATATTATTACCGTGCGTGATAACGGCAGGGGTATACCTGTGGGAATAAATGAAAAAACAGGTCTTCCCTCCGTCACCGTCGTCCTTACGGTTCTTCATGCCGGCGGCAAATTCGGCGGCAGCGGATATAAGGTTTCCGGTGGGCTGCACGGTGTCGGCTCCTCAGTCGTCAATGCTCTTTCTGAGTGGTTTGAGGTTGAGGTTTCGCAGGATGGCCATGTCTATCATCAGCGTTTTGAGCGGGGCGATATCGCAACAGAGCTTAAAAAAATCGGTGATACCAATCAGATAGGAACCTTCATTAAATTTAAGCCCGACCCTGAAGTTTTCACGGAGACAACCGCCTTTGAATTTGAAGTGCTTGAGCGCCACCTCAGGGAATCGGCATTTTTAAACGCCGGCCTGAGGATTACACTTTCGGATAAGCGCGACAGCGAGAATATAGTCGAAAAAACCTATTGCTATGAGGGCGGGCTTTCGAGCTTTGTGGAATACCTCAATTTTAGCAGAGGGCTTAGCCCCATGCACCAAAAGCCCATTCATTTTTCTGCCGCAAGTGAAGACCGTGCTACAGAAGTGGCAATGGCTTATAACGATAGTTATAATGAAATAATACTCTCTTTTGCAAACAATGTCCATACTGTTGACGGAGGCACACACGAAACAGGCTTCAAAACCGCTCTGACAAGAGTGTTTAATGACTATGGCAGAAAATACGGGATACTCAAGGACGCAGATAAAAATTTGTCGGGCGACGATGTGAGGGAGGGCTTGACTGCCGTTATCAGTGTCAAGCTCAAGGATGCCCAGTTTGAAGGTCAGACAAAGGGAAAGCTCGGAAATACAGACATTACCCAACTTGTTTCCTCAACCGTCTATGACAGGCTTATGACATTTTTTGAGGAAAATCCGGCGGTTGCCCGCACGATATTCCAGAAGTCTCTTGACGCTTCAAGGGCAAGGGAGGCAGCACGCAAGGCCAGGGATCTTGCAAGGAGAAAGGGAGCACTCGAAAACAATTCACTGCCCGGCAAGCTGGCCGACTGCACCGAGAGGGATCCGGAGCTGACAGAGCTTTACATCGTTGAGGGCGATTCCGCAGGCGGCAGCGCAAAGGCCGGCAGAGACAGAAGATATCAGGCCATCCTCCCACTCTGGGGCAAAATGCTCAATGTCGAAAAGGCAAGGCTTGATAAGGTGATAGGCAACGAGAAGCTTATGCCTGTCGTTACGGCTCTGGGCACGGGGATTGACGAGGATTTCGACATTACCAAGCTCCGCTACAGCAAGGTTGTCCTTATGGCGGATGCCGATGTGGACGGTGCGCATATCAGAACGCTACTGCTGACATTCTTTTTCAGATATATGCGCCCGCTGATTGATGAGGGTCATATCTATATAGCCCAGCCCCCGCTTTATAAGGTCAGCAAGGGCAAAAAGGTTTACTATGCTTTTTCGGATGAGGAGAGGGACAGATATTCCGCAGAGCTCAACGGCAACTGCGATATCCAAAGGTACAAAGGTCTCGGTGAAATGGATGCGCAGCAGCTTTGGGAAACCACGATGGACCCTGAGTTCAGAACTATGCTGCGTGTTACGCTTGAGGATGCCATTCAGGCAGATGAGACCTTTTCAATCCTTATGGGCGACAAGGTTGAGCCGCGCAGGGAGTTTATTGAGAAAAATGCAAAGTATGTTCAAAACCTCGATATATAATGTCACAAATATTTTTGCCGGGAGATAGACTGATATGAGCTTTGATGAGAAATCATTGGCTGAACAAAAAATAATAAATGTTGATATAAATAAGGAAATGCGCAAATCCTTCCTTGACTATTCAATGTCGGTTATCATAGCCCGTGCCCTGCCAGATGTTAGGGACGGACTAAAGCCCGTTCACCGAAGGATACTTTATACGATGCATGAGAATTCGTTGACTCCGGATAAGCCATACCGCAAATGTGCGGACACTGTTGGCTCTGTTCTGGGTAGATACCATCCTCACGGAGACGCCTCGGTTTACGATGCCATGGTGAGACTTGCGCAGGATTTCTCAATGAGATACATGCTTGTTGACGGGCACGGCAACTTCGGTTCCGTTGACGGTGACCCGCCCGCTGCCTACCGTTACACCGAATCGAGAATGAGCAAAATATCACTTGAAATGCTCACGAATATAGAGAAAGACACTGTCGATTTTATACCCAACTATGATGACCGCCTCAAGGAGCCCACGGTTTTGCCCTCAAGGTTCCCTAATTTGCTGGTCAACGGCTCAACGGGCATTGCTGTCGGCATGGCAACGAACATCCCCCCTCACAATTTAGGAGAGGTTATTGACGGGGCTTGTTGCCTCATAGACGACTCTGACACTTCGCTAGAAAAGCTCATGGAGCATATAAAAGGGCCCGATTTTCCGACGGGCGGTGTAATTA